>NZ_CP047393.1:2447318-2753232 GCF_009858175.1 Pontibacillus sp. HMF3514 | reverse complement strand
TGCTTAGCTGCTGCATTTTTTGCCATTCGTTTCTGGTATGCGTTTTTATCTATAGTCGTTGGCGTACTGATTGCCGGTATCGTCATCGGTGCTTTATCATTTTCAGTTCTTAATGTATAAGGAGGAAAAGCATGGAAGAAGGAAAGCCTGTCGCTCATTGGAAAAAATGGATCTATCCGGTTCTAACAAGTAAAGTAGATGAGTTTCACATGCTAGGATATTCGAGGGCACATGAAGAAGACATTTGGAAATGCCTAGAGAAGAAGGTGTGGAAAGGGAAACAACCTGATAAACGCTTACATGAGATCGTTCAGGATGTTCTTCATTTAGATTCCGGTACATATATGAGTTATCTAACTGTCCAAGCTTATCAGGAAGATGATTTATTAGCTCAGGTTGAAGCTTTACGCAATCATTTACCAGAAGAAGTCTAAACTACTTAAGAAAAGTGTTATTGACATGAGTTGTCAAACATTTCTATAATATTTAGGTAGGCTGACTCTAAATGCTTGAGTCAGCCTATATATTTATTCATTTAGATCTTATAATTTTTAGTAATGATATTATACTTAATGAAGCTGAAAATTTGATGTTCTAAAATCAAATAAGCGGTCATGTCGCTTTTGTTCAATTGAACAGCAAGAAAATTACTTAATTACTTACAAGGTTTGTTGGAGAAAGAAGGAGGCACACATACTCATGGTTAAAAGAGGTCGTATCGTTGCCTTTTTTCTATTGCTGCTATTATTTATAGGAACAATAGGAACGACGATACAAGGAGTTACAAAAGACATACGTCTTGGGTTAGATCTACAGGGCGGATTTGAAATTTTATATAATGTTGAACCGGTAGATGAAGATCAGGTTATTAACCGAGAAGTGTTAGAAGCCACGGTAGAGACGATTTATCGCCGTGTGGATTCACTTGGTATAAGTGAAACGAATGTAACGATTGAGGAACCGAGTCGTATTCGTGTTCAGTTAGCCGGTATCGATGATCAGCAAAAGGCTAGAGAGCTATTATCTACTTCTGCACGTTTATCGTTCAGAACAATTGATGATGAAGAAATCAGAATTAATGATCAACCTTTAAAGCTAGACTTTGATGATGAAAGTAATGAGCCTGATACTGAAGAGGGCGAGATCTTTAATGCTACAAACCTTGTAGAAGGTAGTGCGAAGCAAGCGTTCAGTGAAACGAATCAGCCACTAGTTACATTAAAAGTTAAGGATGCTTCTGATTTTGCTAATGTTACCGAAAAAGTTGCAGCTTTAGGAAAAGGGACCACTTCTGAAGGTCTTCGTAAAAACGCTATGGTCATCTGGCTGGATTACACAGAAGGTGACAAATATGTTGAGCAAGTGAGAATGGAACCTACAGAGCAAGACTTTGTTTCTGCTCCAAGTGTAAATGAGCGTCTTATGACACAAACGGTTCAAATCACGGGTGACTTCACCATTCAGGAAGCAAAAGAGTTAGCTGACATCCTTAACGCTGGTTCACTTCCAGTAAACATGGAAGAGCTTTACTCAACCTCTGTTGGTGCACAATTCGGTGAACAAGCGATGAACAAAACCATTTTTGCTGGTGCAATTGGGATTGCGTTAATTTTCCTATACATGATGATGTATTACCGTTTCCCTGGTTTTATCGCATCAATCACGTTAAGTCTTTATATCTTCTTAATCCTTGTTGTGTTTGAGCTTATGAATGGCGTTCTAACACTACCTGGTATTGCGGCATTGGTTCTAGGTGTTGGTATGGCGGTAGACGCAAATATCATTACCTATGAACGAATTAAAGAAGAAATCAAATCCGGAAAGTCAACCATGTCTGCCTTCAAAGCAGGTAACAGTCGTTCTTTAGCTACGATTCTAGATGCGAACATTACGACATTACTTGCAGCCATTGTATTGTTCTCATTTGGGACAAGTTCTGTAAAAGGTTTCGCGACCATGTTAATTGTTTCGATTCTTGTCAGCTTTATTACAGCTGTGTACGGATCTCGTTTACTTCTTGGAATATGGGTGAAAAGTCGTTTCCTTAACAAACGTCCAGGATTCTTTGGTGTGAAAAAGGAAGATATTAAGGATATAGAAAAAGGCGAAGTTGTTGAAGCCAAAGTATTTGGTCGTGAATTCGACTTTGTTAAGCACCGTAAGAAATTCTTTGCGCTTTCCATTGCTTTAGTCATTTTAGGCGGTTCCTTTATCGCTTTCAAAGGACTAAACCTTGGCATTGACTTTACAAGTGGTTCACGTGTTCAAATCTTAGCAGATCAATCGATTACAACTGAAGATATTAATGAACACTTTGATGAACTAGGTATTGAAACGAAGAAAGTTGTGATATCTGGTGACAACAAAGATATTGGTGTTGTCCGTTTTGATAATGTATTAGAGAAAGATACTATCGCTAAGATCAAAAATTACTTTAAAGAAGAATATGGTAGTGAGCCAAATGCAAGCACAGTTTCTCCGATAGTAGGACAAGAGCTTGTGAAAAACGCAATCTATGCAGTAGCAATTGCTTCAATCGGTATCATTATTTATGTAACGATCCGATTTGAGATTTATTTTGCAATTACATCGATTATTGCGTTACTACACGACTCCTTCTTTATTGTGGCGTTATTCGCGATTACTGGATTAGAGTTCGACATTACGATTATCGCAGCGATTCTCACCATAGTAGGGTACTCGGTTAACGATACGATCGTAACCTTCGACCGCATACGTGAGAACTTAAAACTGAAGAAACGTGTCAAAACGTTTAGTGAGTTAGCGGAAATCGTAAATAAGAGCTTGATGCAAACACTAGCTCGTAGTATAAACACAGTATTAACGGTTGTATTTGCAGCACTAATGCTTCTGATCTTTGGTGCTACTTCAATCACGAACTTCTCATTCGCATTAGTGGTTGGACTTATTGCAGGTACGTACTCTTCCATCTTCCTAGCAGCTCAGCTATGGTTAGTGTGGAGAGGAAGTATGCTGAAGCGTAAACCAATCCAATATGTAGAGAAAAAGAATACAGGTGGCCCACAAGTATAAAAGAGTTAACATCAAGAAACCTGCTTCTATCGGTTAGAGGCAGGTTTCTTTATTACATAAGTGTGTCCAAACAGAAATTAGGGAATAGACTAATAAAAACATAAAAAAATGAGGTGATCATGTGAAAGGTCAATCAGGGTTTATTTTAGCTTTAATATTTGCACTTATCGTAGCCATTTTTGCTGTCATCAATGTAGATTCTGTTGAAGTCAACTATCTATTTGGAACAGGGCAAGCTCCATTAATTTTAATTATTTTGGGCTCTGTTCTTATGGGAGGCCTTATTGTAGGTGTTTTTGGGACGATCCAAAATTATAAAATAAAAAGAACCAATCGAAATTTACAGCGTAAAATCCAAGAGCTAGAATCAAATACGACGAACACACCAGTACATGAAACAGATCGTGATCATAGCTATGAAAACGAGGCAGCTAAGGAAGAAAATAAAGAAAATTAGATTATAAAATTGCGTTTGCTACCCCTGATGACCTCTTGTATAATGAGTTCGTCAGGGGTGAATTTATGTTACGTAGTAAAGCAAAATGGAATATGGTACAAACAGAGAATCCTTCTACCACTATGGATGAATCGATTTCTCTGACACCATTAACCAGACAATTGTTACAACAACGAGGGATTGTGACTCAGCAGGATGTTCAAACCTTTTTACATCCCGATTTAAACGATTTACATGACCCCATGCTTATGCATGATATGAATAAAGCTGTTGAAAGAATAAGAGAAGCTGTTGAAAAACAAGAGCGCATTCTTGTTTTTGGTGATTATGATGCCGACGGGGTTAGTGCAACCGCTGTCATGATGGAAACGTTACGTGAAATGGGAGCAACGGTCGACTATTATATTCCGAATCGCTTCACAGAAGGCTATGGTCCGAATGAGGAAGCTTTTCAAAATGCGCATGCAGAAGGTGTATCTGTAATCATAACAGTCGATACCGGTATTGCTGCGAATCATGAAGCAGATGTAGCTAAAGAATTAGGTATGGACCTTATTATTACGGATCACCATGAGGTTCAAGAGAAAATGCCAGATGCTTTGGCTATAGTTCATCCAAAGTGTTCTACAGATTATCCTTTCCAAGAGCTTGCGGGTGTTGGGGTTGCATTTAAGCTTTCCCAAGCCTTATTAGGTGATTTCCCTAAACACTTGTTAGATCTAGTCGTAATAGGAACAATTGCAGACCTTGTCCCCCTTAAAGGAGAAAACCGCATTTTAGCTTCTTATGGTTTAAAAGCTCTTTCTAGAAGCATTCGTCCAGGTATTCAAGCTCTAAAGCAAGTATGTAGTTTGAATGACCAAATGACTGAAGAGGATATTGGCTTTGCGATTGGTCCTCGTCTCAATGCAGTAGGGCGTTTACAAGATGCATATCCAGCTGTTGAGTTGCTTTTAACAGATTCAGATGATGAAGCAAATCAATTAGCTGAATACATTCAAAACCTGAACAAAGAACGTCAAAAAGTTGTTTCAGACATTGCTAAAGAAGCTGAAGCGATCCTGGATGCTCAGGAAGATGGTTTACCTTCAGTTATTGTTGTAGCTAAGGAAGGGTGGAACCAAGGTGTACTTGGTATTGTAGCTTCTCGCTTAGTCAATCGATATGACCGTCCCACGATTGTGTTAACGATTGACCCAGAGAAGCAGACGGCAAAAGGGTCAGCTCGTAGCATTGATGCGTTTGATTTATTTACAAATTGTATGGAAATTCGAGACTTGTTCACTCATTTTGGTGGACATGCCCAAGCAGCAGGAATGACATTACCTCAAGAAAATGTAGCCTCTATTCGCCAAGCTCTATGTCAAAAAGCCGATGAACAGTTAGAGCCGGAAGATTTCAGGCAAGTTTATACAATCGACTCAACTATTAAAATTGAGGATATTACGTTAGACACGATTGAAGAAGTAAATCAGTTATCGCCATTTGGTATGGGGAACCCTAAACCATTGTTTATGATTGATAAACAGGCGCCAGTTGAAATGCGACAGATCGGTAGTCAACTGAACCATTTGAAATTGAAATTCCGGGATGGAAGTACGGATATCGATGCCATTGGATTTGGTTTAGGTGATCTTTATGAGAAAATGTCACCTCAATCTCAACTCTCTGTAGTAGGAGAACTATCGATTAATGAATGGAACGGACGAAGTAAACCACAGGTAATGATGAAAGACATCCGAGTTGATGATTGGCAATTATTTGATCGTAGAGGCAATCGTAAGCTTCAACAATCTTTAGAAAGTGTACAAAGCCAAGATGCTTTAGCCGTCTTTTTTGAGCCTATTACTGAACAAAATGAGTGGGTAACCGAGCACTTTGATTTTATTGAGTTATTAGATGAAGAGATGTTTGAAGATATGCCAGAAGATCATGTAGATCATTTGTTAATTATGGATATGCCGAAGGATTTATCCCATTTAGGGGAAGTCGTTCGTAAAATGAAACCAAATAATATCCACGCCTGTTATCGAACAGATGATACGGCCTTTTTGAAAGCTCTTCCTAATCGCGACCATTTCAAATGGTTCTATGGCATGCTTTTGAAGAGGAAACAATTCCATTTAGAAAATGAAGGTCCTAAGCTTGCCCAACATAAAGGCTGGTCTATGGATTCAATTGAATTTATATCACAGGTGTTTTTTGAATTAGAATTTGTTAAAATAGATAATGGACTTTTAACGTTGAATCCGAATCCTTCTAAGAAAGATTTGACTGAATCAACGCTTTATCAAAATAAATACGAACAATTAAATGTTGAACAAACCTTATATTTCTCATCTTACCAGCAATTAAAAACTTGGTTCGATGAGCAATTGGATCGTGCTGCATATGCTAAGGAGGAAGTAGCAAATGGATTATAAGCAATATATTACAGTTGTAGAGGACTGGCCTAAAGAAGGAATTAAGTTTAAAGATATTACAACACTTATGGATAACGGGACTGCTTTCAAGTCTGCTGTAGATGAAATCGTAGAATATGCTAAGGAAAGAGAAATTGACCTTGTAGTAGGCCCTGAAGCTCGTGGCTTCATTATTGGTTGCCCGGTTTCCTACGCAATGGAAGTTGGATTCGCTCCAGTAAGAAAAGAAGGAAAGCTTCCACGTGAAACCATCAAAGTAGATTATGGTCTAGAGTACGGTTCAGATGTTCTAACGATTCATAAAGATGCGATTAAACCAGGCCAACGTGTTTTAATTACAGATGACTTATTAGCGACAGGCGGAACGATTGAAGCTACAATAAACCTTGTTGAACAACTTGGTGGAATTGTAGTAGGCTGCGCTTTCTTAGTAGAGCTTACGTACTTACATGGACGTGAAAAGCTTGAAGGTTACGATGTTTTAACACTAATGGAATACTAATATCAAAAAAGAGTGCTCCTTTTAGGAGTACTCTTTGTTTACACTTTATAAAATAAATTAGTTATGAATACAATAACTGGTGATTTTTAGGTTTTAAGAAAGTCTATTATAGGAATACTTGGGTTAAATCCCCCAACCTTATGACTTTACATTGTTCTCATAATTTTTGATAATGAATGCATACAATCGTCGAATGATGACGAACTTTAACGATTAAGGTGATACGATGTCGAAAGATAAAATTTTGACAGCAGATGAAGTGATCGAGAAGGCGGGTCAATATTTATCCGATGAAGATACTACCTTTATTCGCAGTGCATACGAGTTTGCGCAAGAAGCACATAAAGAGCAGTATCGAAAGTCTGGAGAGCCTTACATCATTCATCCTGTCCAAGTAGCTGGTATACTCGTCGAGCTAGAGATGGATCCGGTCACAATTGCTGGTGGCTTCTTACACGATGTTGTAGAAGATACGAATGTGACAGTGGACGAGTTACAAGATGAATTTAATGAAGAAGTCGCCATGCTTGTAGACGGCGTGTCTAAGCTTGGAAAAATTAAATATAAATCGAAGGAAGCTCAACAAGCGGAAAACCATCGAAAAATGTTTGTGGCTATGGCGAAAGACATTCGTGTCATTTTAATTAAGCTAGCTGACCGCTTACACAACATGCGTACGTTGAAGCACCTTCCACCTGAAAAGCAGCGTCGCATTTCAAATGAAACGTTAGAGATATTTTCACCTCTAGCGCATCGTCTTGGTATATCCACAATTAAGTGGGAACTTGAAGATACTGCACTTCGCTATATGAACCCACAACAATACTACCGTATTGTTCACCTTATGAAACAAAAGCGCAACGAACGTGAGTATTATATTGGAGAAGTTATGGATGAAATTCATAATCAATTAGACGATGTGAATATTAACGCTGAGATATCTGGAAGACCGAAGCACTTATACAGTATTTATAGAAAAATGGCATTAGAAAACAAGCAATTTAATGAAATCTATGACTTATTAGCTGTCCGCGTACTCGTGAATAGTATTAAAGACTGTTATGCCGTATTAGGGATCATTCATACTTGTTGGAAACCTATGCCAGGTCGTTTCAAGGACTATATAGCTATGCCGAAGCCGAACCTTTATCAATCACTTCATACGACTGTGATCGGTCCTAAAGGTGAACCATTAGAGGTACAGATTCGTACGCATGAGATGCACGAGATTGCTGAATATGGTATCGCAGCTCACTGGGCTTATAAAGAAGGAAAAAATGTAGATCATAATTCCCAGTCCTTCGATGAACGCTTAAGCTGGTTCCGTGAAATTTTAGAATGGCAAAATGAAACACATGATGCTGAAGAGTTCATGGAATCATTAAAAGTCGATCTATTTTCCGATATGGTGTATGTCTTTACACCAAAAGGGGATGTAATTGAACTACCTTCAGGTTCTGTACCAATTGATTTCGCCTTTCGCATTCATACCGAGGTAGGTAACCAAACCATTGGTGCAAAAGTAAACGGCAAAATGGAGCCGTTAGACTATAAGCTGCAGACTGGGGATATTGTCGAAGTGATGACTTCCAAACATTCCTATGGTCCTTCAAAGGATTGGATTAAAGTTACCCAAACCTCTCAAGCGAAAACTAAAATTAAACAATTCTTTAAGAAACAAAAGCGAGATGAAAATATCTCTAAAGGTAAAGAACTTGTTGAAAAAGAAATTCGCTCTATGGAAATTGAACCAAAAGACGTATTTACAGTAGAAAACCTAAAAATGGTTGCAGAGAAGTTTAATTTCACGAGTGAAGAGGACATGTTTGCTGCTGTTGGCTATCAAGGAATTACAGCAGCTCAAATTGCAACAAGACTAACGGAAAAGATTCGACGTAAACAGCAGAAAGAACAAGATTTAGAAGAAACGCTCGAAGGTGTTCAAACTGAAATCAAGAACAAGCCGAATAAGAAAAAAGATTCAGGCGTAAAAGTGAAAGGCGTAGACAACTTATTAGTTCGTTTATCCCGATGCTGTAATCCTGTACCTGGTGATGACATTGTGGGTTACATCACGAAAGGTCGTGGAGTATCTGTTCACCGTGCGGACTGTCCAAATGTTCAAACAGAGGACGTGAAACAACGTTTATTACCTGTTGAATGGGAAGGGTCTACAGAAGACAGTAAACAATACAGCTTAGATATTGAGATTTCAGGATATGACCGAAGAGGATTATTAAATGAAGTTCTTCACGCTGTAAATGAGACAAAGACAAATATCACAGCCGTTACTGGTAAGTCTGACAAAAATAAAATGGCTACAATCAATATGACCATTATGATTCACAATGTGAGTCATCTGCGAAAAGTAGTAGACCGTATTAAACAAATTCCTGATGTGTACACTGTTCGCAGAATGTTACAGTAGGGAGCGATTTGATGAAAGCAGTCATCCAACGAGGTAGAAACGCTAGTGTGACAGTCAAAGGGGAAACGACTGGTTCGATCGATGAGGGATTAGTGGTTTTACTAGGTGTTACACATGATGATACAGAGGAAGACGCAAAATATTTAGCAGATAAAATTACAAACCTTCGCATATTTGAGGATGACCAGGGTAAGATGAATCTTTCTCTAAAAGATCAAGAAGGTCAGATGCTCTCAATTTCCCAATTCACTTTGTATGGGGATTGCCGAAAAGGGCGTCGACCTAGCTTTCAAAACGCAGCAAGACCAGAGCCGGCGAATGAGCTCTACGAGATTTTCAATGGATACGTCCGTGACCAGGGCGTACCGGTTGAAACTGGCGCATTTGGAGAAATGATGGACGTACAACTTACCAACGTAGGCCCTGTAACGCTCATATTAGAAAGTAAAGATCGATAGAGCATATGTATGAAGCGACTGATATAGCATCAGTCGCTTTTTTTATTCGATTATATGGCAGTTATCTTGAATAAGCATCTTAGTGAGTAGGAGGGTCCGTTTCGTTAAAAAGAGGAAGGGGTCAGTGAAACGGTTCGCGTCCTGTGGACTCACGGTCGAGCCTCCTCGTTCGTTTCACTCTCTGCGGGGTCTCGCCCGATCGTAATACCACTGGAGTCTCACCGTTTCCTTCCCCCCTATTGAAGTGAAGGTTAACGGACCCAGCTCTAATTAGCTGAATTTCCTTATTGCCATAAAAGTGTTCGATGAATTTCAGAGATAACGTTAACAAGCTTTATATCAGGTGTTTGAGTCATTTTCTGTGTCATTATAGTAAAGCTTAACACTGGAATCAGAAACACTTATTACGCAGCGGTTCCGTTAATCTCCATACGGCTAAGGTGGGCTGGGAAACGGGCTGACTCCTCCGGAAAAACGGGCGAGCGAGACCCCGCAAGAAGCGTAGCGTATGAGGAGGCTCGATCGTTCGTCCGGGGAAAGCAGCCCGTTTCCCAGCCCGCCGCACTCCATAAAAGCAACGGAACCATACTCATCTTATCTCGAAACCAAGTCTTCCACATAAGGGGGCAATTGTGGAACAACGAACTAATAAAAAACAAGCTCAGATTAACTCTGAGCTTGTTTGTGTGATTCTACTTATTTAGATACTCAATGACACCTTTAGCGATGCCCTTAGTGATTTTCTCCTGAAAACTTTTCGTTTGAACCGTTTTGCCTTCTTGAGGATTAGATAAAAACCCTAGTTCTAACAATAATGCAGGTTGTCTATTTTCACGAATAACATGGTAATCACCGAATCGTGCTTCGCGATTGTGTAAAGCGGTTGATTGAATCATAGCTCTTTGTACCGTTTGAGCAAAGGCGCGGTCACGGTCATGATAATAGTACGTCCCAATCCCTGATACGCTCGGTGACTGAGGGAAGCTGTTATAGTGAAGGCTTAAAAATGCATCTGCGCCTTTCACATTAGACATTGTAGCTCGAGAGCTTAAGGATATATACGTATCATCCGTACGAGTTAGAATTACATTTGCACCTGCTAATCGAAGACGTTCAGCTAAACGATTTGCCGTTTTAATCGTTAATTTTTTCTCATAAAATCCGTCATGACCAATGGTTCCAACATCTCTCCCACCATGACCAGCATCGATAACGATTGTTTTATTTTTTAACGTTTGGTTTTTCTGAGACATTTGTTTGATATCTGTCTGACTGTTTGCTACGATCCAGTCCGCAACATAAGCGGTTTTATTATTGTATTCAATTTCATACCACTTGTTTTTATGACTTTTGACTACGAACTGATCTCCCATAGAAGCTCGTCCTACAATAGCTGTATCCGTTCCTGGGCCTTTGCGGATGTTTGTTGCATTGTAGAGTAGGGTGATCCATTCCTTGCTATTTGATGTAGAAACCGAATCTCTCTCTACAAGCCAGTTAGCTACCCAACCAGTCTGTCCGTTATCAAGTTTGATTTGATACCAAGCTTCTTTTTCTTGAAGGAAAGGAAGTTTATCTCCCTTTTTTACTTGAGCAATCACCTGACTGCCCAAGTTACCTTCACTACGTACATTTAGAATAGGCGTTTGAACAGTCACGGTACCTTTGGATTGTTCAGTAGACGGATTGGTATCGTCTTCTTGTGTTGAAGCTGGTGTCGACTTCTCAATAAATTGAGAGGCTACCCATCCTTGATTGTTATTATATGTAACGTTTGACCAATTTTCTCTTTCAGAGGTCACTGTAACTTTAGTACCTTTGTCTAGTTGGTCAATGACTTCAGATGATAAAGATGGTCTTTTACGCACATTTAAGTTGTTTACTTGAACCATTTTTTCTTCAGCTTGTTGCTGGTCGGATGAAGAAGAGGCTGCTGTAGTAACATTTACATAGTTTTGATGTACCCAGCCTTGTTTCCCATCATAATCAATACGGATCCATTCACCCTGTTCACCAGATTTTGAATAAGAAGTTCCTTTGTTCATATGTCCCAAAATGTCATGAGCTGTGCCAGGTCCTGAGCGAATTCGTAGGCGATCTACATCAGAAGTTACTTTACCAACTGTCGGAGTCCCCTTTAGGTCAACTAGCCATTTTGCTACCCAGCCTTTTCTAGAATCCATTTGAATTTGTACCCAGTTCCCTTTTTGTTGAATGACAGGATAAGACTCTCCTTTATGAACTTGAGTAACCTGTTCATGAGATAAGCCAGGTCCTCCTCGAACATTTAGAGGCTCCACCTTAATGACCGCTGTACTCTCTGCTGAAATATCACTGCTCAATATAAAAAAAGAACCTATGATAAGAAAAAAGAGGAGCGTGGTGCGTTTTTTTAGTGTCAATGTCGTATTCCTCCTAATTTTTAATTTAATAAAGTTATTGTTCTGTGGTTATGAAAGTCGCCCTTACATTTCTAACATACTCATTGAGTAATTTTCCACTTTCGACAAAAAGTCTAATTATCCTCTTTTTTTACGTAAAAAAATCAAAGTTTCGGGAAAAATGAGTAGAAAGACTGAAGGGAGTTTTGATGGTGAGAGAAGGTCATAAGCAACAATCCTCTAATCAAACCAGTAAAGATATTTTCGGAGTGAACTTTCATGACTTTATTGAGAAAGATCAGCACTTATCACGTATGGAAATGGCACAAGAATTTGGGGTCTCATTGAAAGATATTAAAAAAATAAAAGAAAGTCTGAATCGTGCTTGACATTCCATATATACGGGATTATGATAGTAATCAACTCATAAACTATCTTGAATCGAAAATCCATATATGAACCAAAGAGGGAAAGAGTAATAAAGAATCACTTGGCCAGAGAGGGAATGCCACAGGCTGGAAGCATTTCTGCAGCGTATCTTTATGAAAGACATTCCTTAGGTTCCTAATCGAACAGTTTAGCTTAGTAGGTGTAGGACGTAGCAGGCGTTAACTGTTTAAGCGGAAGCCTTTGCTTCAACTAGGGTGGCAACGCGGGAATTCAACTCCCGTCCCTATTCGGTCAATGATCGAATATGGGACGGGAGTTTTTATATTATTCAAACAATTTTTAGATAAAATAACTCTTTTAGGAGGATGAACATGAGTTTTAAATTACCTCGTGGTACCCAGGATATTTTGCCTGGTGAAGTTGAGAAGTGGCAATATGTTGAATCAGTCTTATCGGATTTATGCCGTCGTTATCATTATAAAGAGATCCGTACACCGATCTTTGAACATACAGAATTGTTTCAAAGAGGTGTAGGGGACTCGACAGATATTGTTCAAAAAGAAATGTACACATTTGAAGATCGTGGAGGTCGTAGTCTAACCCTTCGTCCAGAAGGTACAGCTTCCGTTGTACGTTCTTTTGTACAACATAAACTTTATGGGCTTCCAAATCAGCCAACAAAATTATTCTATTTTGGACCGATGTTTCGTTATGAGCGTCCGCAACAAGGTCGCACAAGACAGTTCGTTCAATTTGGAATTGAAGCTTTAGGAAGCGAAGACCCTGGTATTGATGCTGAAGTAATTGCACTTGCAATGAACTCCTATCAAGAACTAGGTTTACGTTCATTAAAGCTAGTTTTAAACAGCCTAGGTGATAAGGAAAGTCGACAAAATCACCGTCAGGCACTAATTGAGCACTTCAAACCACATAAAGAAGAGCTTTGTAACGATTGTCAATCTCGCTTAGAACAAAATCCAATGCGAGTGCTTGATTGTAAACAGGATCGTGATCATCCTGCTATGAAGGACGCACCATCGATCTTAGAATATCTAAATGATTATTCTCGTGAGTATTTCGAACAAGTCAAAGCGTATTTAGATCAGTTAGGTATTCCATATGAAATTGATTCCAACCTTGTACGTGGTTTGGATTATTACAATCACACTGCATTCGAAATCATGAGTGAAGCAGAAGGTTTTGGTGCTATCACAACACTAAGTGGTGGAGGTCGCTACAATGGACTTGTTGAGGAAATTGGAGGACCAGAATCACCTGGTATAGGTTTTGCTCTAAGTATTGAACGTTTACTTATGGCACTAGAAGCTGAAGGTGTAGAGCTTCCTACTGAGGAACAATTAGATTGTTATTTAATCGCACTAGGTGATGAAGCGAAAAAAGAAGCTGCTGGTATTGTGTATCAGTTACGTAAAGCTGGTATTCAAGTAGATAAGGATTATGGGCAAAAGAAGATTAAAGCCCAATTTAAAGCAGCAGATCGCTTGCAAGCGAAGTACGTTCTTGTTTTAGGTGAAGATGAACTTGCGAATAAGCAAATTAATGTCAAGCGTATGGCAACAGGAGAACAAGAAACGATCGATATCGCTGACGTCGTTGAATATATGAAGAAGGAATTTAAGGGGGAGTAAATCATGAGCGGGCATCGTCAATTAAGCGGTCAAATCCGTGAAACACATGTAGGAGAGAAAGTACACTTAAAAGGTTGGGTACAAAAGCGTCGAGACCTAGGTGGTCTGATTTTTATTGACTTAAGAGACCGTTCTGGAGTTGTTCAAGTTGTATTTAATCCAGAAAAATCATCTGAGGCTTTAGCGACAGCAGAAAAAGTACGTAGCGAATATGTTATCGAAGTTGCAGGGGAAGTTGTAGCACGTGACGAAGGTTCGGTTAACGAAAATCTTGCAACAGGTCGAGTAGAGGTAATGGCAGATTCCATTTCGATCTTAAATAAATCGAAAAACCCGCCATTCCAGCCTCAAGATGACTTAGATGTCGCTGAAGAACTACGTCTTAAGTATCGTTACTTAGATTTGCGACGTAACCCAATGCAAGAAACATTTAAGTTGCGTCATAAGGCTACACAGTCTATTCGTAACTTCCTTAACGACGATGATTTTCTTGAGATGGAAACCCCGATGCTAACGAAGAGTACACCAGAAGGTGCGCGTGACTATCTTGTCCCAAGTCGTGTACACGAAGGAGATTTTTATGCACTACCACAATCTCCACAGATCTTTAAACAGTTGATCATGATGTCTGGTTTTGAGAAGTACTACCAGATTGCGCGTTGCTTCCGTGACGAAGACCTTCGTGCAGACCGTCAGCCTGAATTTACACAGGTCGATATCGAAACGTCCTTCATGTCTAAAGACGAAATCATGGATATGACTGAACGTATGATGAAGAAAGTTATGAAAGATGTAAAAGATATTGAATTACCAACACCATTTCCACGTATGAAATATGATGAGGCGATGGAACGTTACGGTTCTGACAAACCTGATACACGCTTCGGTTTAGAACTTGTTAATGTTTCCGATGTTGTGAAGGCTTCTGAATTTAAAGTATTTAAAGGTGCTGTAGAATCAGGTGGCAGCGTCAGTGCGATTAACGTAAAAGGTAAAGCAAGCGAGTTTTCTCGTAAAGATATTGATAAGCTAACTGAATTTGTGAAAATTTATGATGCTAAAGGTTTAGCATGGGTGAAAGAAAATGAAGGTGAACTTCAAGGACCAATTGCGAAATTCCTTGAAGATGAAGTAGCAGCAGGCTTACGTGAGGCACTTGAAATCGAAGACGGAGACTTAATTCTATTCGTTGCTGATAAGACATCTGTTGTTCATGAGAGTCTTGGTGCACTTCGTCAAAAGCTTGGAAGAGAGCTTGGGCTTATCGATGAGAGTCAGTTTAATTTCCTATGGGTAACAGACTGGCCATTATTTGAATACGATGAAGACTTAGATCGATATTTTGCTGCTCACCATCCATTTACTATGCCAGAGCGTGAGGACATTGATAAAATGTCAGATCAACCAGGGGAGACAAAAGCTCAAGCATATGATCTTGTATTGAACGGGTACGAATTAGGTGGCGGAAGCCTTCGTATTTATGAAAAGGACCTTCAAGACAAAATGTTTGAAGTACTTGGTTTCTCCAAAGAAGAAGCAAAGGATCAATTCGGTTTCCTACTAGAAGCTTTAGAATATGGTGCTCCTCCACATGGTGGAATCGCACTAGGTCTAGACCGTTTCACAATGATTTTGGCAGGTCGTACAAATTTACGCGACACCATTTTATTCCCGAAAACAGCGTCAGCTTCAGACTTGTTAACACAAGCACCGGATTCTGTAAGTGAGGAACAATTGAAGGAACTTCATCTGGAATTGAATGAAAAAGCTAAGGAAAATCAGAAAAACAAGTAGAAAAATTTACTGATTATTATTCCTTGATAAGAAAAAGTAGGTATGCTACTATACAAGTACAACATTAAAGAAATCAATCCTGATGTGTTCGTCAGCCGACAAATCGTTTTGACCGAACATTTTTGAATACGGGAGCTTGAGTTTTTATATGGCGCACAAGCCTCATTTGCTTCAGAGGACTTGCAAAATATAAAGCAGGGCACCCACCTGCCGAGAGCGGGTTCAAAACATTGGGTGAATGACGGCACGATTGGGATTGATTCATGTACATAACTGAGCAGACCTTAAGGAGAGCCTTAAGGTCTTTTTTATACTTTAATTACAGAAACCGTTTATCTTTAAAAAAGCAAAGGAATACTAAAAAAAGATCAACTAAACATGATACAAGGGGTGTACATAAATGCTTCATCAGTTTTCAAGAAATGAATTAGCTATTGGAAAACAAGGGTTAGATTTAATGAAAGGCACTACAGTTGCTGTTTTAGGTATTGGTGGTGTTGGTTCATTTAGTGTCGAGGCTCTTGCTCGTAGTGGAGTTGGAAAGATCATTTTAATTGATAAAGATGACGTAGATATTACGAATATCAACCGACAAATTCACTCTCTTCTTTCTACAGTAGGACAATCTAAGGTTGATCTAATGGCAGACCGTGTACTTGATATTAATCCTGAATGTGAAGTCGTTCGATTAAAGATGTTCTATACTGAGGAAACTTATGAAGAACTTTTCCAATATCAACCTGATTATGTACTTGATGCGAGTGACACAATCTCTTACAAAATACATTTAATAAAAGAATGTTTACATCGTGATATTCCGATTATTTCTAGCATGGGTGCTGCTAATAAGATGGATCCAACCCAATTCGAAATCGCTGATATTTTTGATACAAGTTATGACCCGATCGCACGAGTTATTCGCACGCGTCTTCGTAAAGAAGGATACAAAAAAGGGATTCCTGTGGTTTATTCCAAAGAAAAACCAATCCGTATTCGTGAGGACGTAAGACAAGAAGTAGCTCCTGAAAACCCTGAAATTCGTAAAGCAGAAATGCCGCCATCTTCGAATGCATTTGTGCCATCTGTGGCAGGCTTAATAATGGCGAGTCATGTTGTTCAAGAAATTTTAAAACCGATTTCTATTGAACGCTACTAATGAGATCGCAAAGCATTTTTGCTTTGCGATTTTATCATTCTATAAGAGAGGGGGATAAGAAGTGGAGAGCATCCATAATGAAAAACATTATTGGTTAGAAAGAGTAAGAGCATCTGACCCAGGGCGGAAGAGGCTACAAAAAGCAGGGAAAGCAACGCTTAGTCTGATATTTTCTGTTTTTACTATGCTCTTAATTTTACACCTTGTACGTTTCGGGCAAATAACGCCTGCGATTGTTGCTGGCATGGTCGGTTTGGTCAGCATTATGGTTGTAATGGATGAGACAACTCAAGAGAAAAAAGTAACCACACTTCTTATGTCATTCTTTGCAACATTGGGGATCACACTTGGTTCACTAGCATCTGTGAATCCATATTATGTAGGTGTCCTTATGGTCATCGTTATCTTTAGTGCATTTTTCTTTTCTCAATTCAGGGTAAGATATTTTTCGTTTGGCATGATTGGCTTCTTTACAGTCTATATATCTTCATTTTTAAAGCTGAATTTTGCAGATTTGCCATGGTTTTACTTAGGTATAGCTTTAGGAATTATGTATGCTTATTTGTTTAACTTCCTTGTTTTTAAAGACTCAGCAACGATTTTAAAACGTGGTATGCATTCTTTTCATATACAAGCGAACTTAACGTTTAATATGATGATTACCATTATCCAACAACCCAATATTAGCGAAAAAAGAAAGAATCGGTTAGAGAAAAATATTAAGATTCTCCGCGCTTATGCTCGTAATGTTTCAGAAGACTTAGACCAACAGGATGTCAAAGAAATTTGGCCCGGTCTTCAAGCTTCTCAGGTACGGTTGTATGTGTTTGATACTGCGATGCTAGTTGAGACGTTAGCAGATTCAATCAATAAGCTGAAAAATCAAGATGCACTAGAAACCCAAGAATTAAGAAGATTACTTTTGTGGATTGTTCGTTCTCTTAGAGATGTGGAGGTTTTAGCTACGGATTATGCCCCACAAAACTTAGAGGAAGCTGAAAAAGCTGTACAAGCTCTGCGGTTAGCACTTCATGAATTACTGGATAATAGAGAAGAACCACAGAAATGGCTTTATTTAATTCGTAGAATCGAGTCAATTGCAAACCATGTAATCGAAGGTGCTACGCGAATTCAAGATTCACTTCATAAATGGGATGGAGAAACAGAAGAGACTGACACTACAGAAGAGACCGAAGATGAGGAAGAATCTGAAAAAGATGGAATGAACCCTGCGACGAAAAAGGCTATTCAAGCTCTTGTTGCATGTTCATTGTCAATTGTATTAGGTTATATGATTTCACCTATTCAACCATATTGGATCGTGCTTACTTCGTTTATTGTTTTACTAGGAACAGAATCTGTTGGGCGAACGTATATAAAAGGGATGGAACGCTCGATAGGAACGGTAATTGGTGCAGTTTTCGGTTTTATGTTAGCTAATCTGGTATCTGGTAGAGCCATTTTGGAGGTTGTGTTATTATTTATTGTTGTATTTTTTGCCTTTTACCTATTAACCGTGTCATACACGTCAACTAGTCTATTTATTACAATGTTGATCGCTTTCTTGTATGATATTTTACTTGGTGGTATCTCTATCGAATTATTAGGTGCTCGTGTGATTGATACCATTGTAGGATCAGCACTCGCACTTGGAGCAGCAGCCTTCATCTTACCAACCAAGACGAAAGATAAAGTGTCAGAGGGCTTTTCATTATACTTAGAAGAGTTACAAAGTTATTTATTGAAATACGTGAAGCGTTTTCGAGAAGATACAGATGTTAAGGGCCTTTCCTCTCTAGCATTTTCTATGGATCAACAGCTTCAAACCATTAGGGTAGATGCACAATCTCTGGTTGAGAGACCTTCTTTTCTTCGTTATGCAAACTTGTCACGTTATATAACGGTTTTCACTGCAATTCATTATTATGCTCAGCATTTAGTGGCTTCGTCTTATCAGAAAAATTTTGAATCCGTTGATGAATTGGAAGATGTATTTATAAGTATGGAAGAAAAGTTACAGAACAATACGGCTACACTAAGTAAACTTATGCAAGGCGAAGAACGTAGTGGTATTGTTTATACGTTATTTGATGAACGAGAAAAGGTTGAGCGTGTTGCTCCAAATAGATGGACAGCGAAACGAGACCTCATTCATCACTTATATTACATTTGGAAAATCAATCAATCGATCGTAGTGTTAGCTGAAGGACTAGGAGCGGACGTCCAAGATGATAAAAACAAAGAAAGATCCAATCACGAGTAGTGAGAGGATCTTTCTTTTTGGATTTATGCCTGACGCGCTACTTGCTCTAAGTTTCCGTTTTTCTCCATACGGAACGCTTTAGCTGCATTTGATTGGTCTTCATCATCAAATACAATCATTTTACGAGCTCGGTCCATGATTTGCATCAGAACCTGGTAATCTTCTTGTACCATATTGTATTTTTGGTCCATTTGTTTAACTTGCTTCTGTAATTTTTCGTTTTCTTGTCGTAGAACATAATTTTCTTGTTCTAGTTGACTAAGTTTTGATTTTGATTGATTTGAAGCATTATATTGTTGCTTGAGTTGACGCATATATTTGATAACTTGCTCAAAAGAGACAGGCTCTTCTTCTTGATATGTGACTTGCTCTTGCTTTTCTTCCGTAGGTTGTTCCTGGATAACCTCTTGTTCATCTTGAGGCTCCCACTGTAGCTGAGGTTGCTGTTGGAAAACGGGAAGTTCAGTAGATTCTTGTTCCGTAGAAGCATTAGCAGTCAAAGCTGCAGGTACTTCTTTTGTCTTTTGTTGACCAGCCATAGCACGTTTCTTTTCTTTTCTCTGACGCTTAGCAATATCAATTGCTTGAATGTAACGATTACGCACTTCTGCATTCCATCTGAACCCACAAGCTGCTGAAGTTCGATTTAACTGATCCCCAACTTCATCAAACGCTTTTAATTGAGTACTTCCTTCGCGAATATGACGAAGCACCGTTTCCGCTAATAATAGATCATCCTCGTGTGACCATGCATCTTGTCTTACTTTTACCATAAATAACTCCACTCCTTTTTTCGTCAACCAAATGTCATTTAATAGAAAGTGTTCAAAAAAACATCGTATCTTAACGGTTGCTTAGGATTGAACACCCATCTACTAGAACTAGTTTGGTAATTTTATTTGTATTGTTGACGAAAAGAAGAGTTTTATACCTGAAACATATTATTTTTTTCTGTTTTGTATGGATTCAAAGACTTGACTTAACCCTTTTTCGAATTTTCCAGTCTTTTTAGGTGAATAGTAGATCGCATCTTTGATAGAATCTGGAAGGTATTGCTGATCCACCCAAGCACTCTCATAATTGTGAGGATATTTATAGTCAATCCCACGTCCGAGTTTTTCTGCACCTTTATAGTGAGAGTCTTTAAGATGTGCTGGGACATCTCCGCTTCTTCCCTGACGAATGTCATGGAGTGCCTCATCTAATGCTTTATAAGCTGAATTTGATTTAGGGGAAAGACAAAGTTCAACGATCGCATTGGCAAGTGGGATTCTGGCTTCTGGAAACCCTAAACGTTCAGCAGCTTCTACTGCATGAAGAGCTCTTGGACCAGCTTGAGGGTTTGCAAGACCAATATCTTCATAGGCAGTCACAATCATTCTTCTTGCGATACTATCTAAATCTCCTGCTTCTATAAGTCTTCCCAAATAATGAAGAGCGGCATTTACATCGCTACCTCGAATGGATTTTTGAAAAGCAGAAAGGACATCATAATGGGCGTCACCGTCTTTATCATGTGAGAAACTTTTCTTTTGCATACATTGTTCCGCTGCATCTAAATCAATAAGAATGACACCCTCATTGTTTTCAGGTGTAGAAAAAGCTGCTAGCTCCAATCCATTTAGAGCAGCACGTAAATCCCCATTTGAAGATAATGCAAAATGCTCCATGGCATCTTCTGTTACCTCAATATTGTACTGACCAAGTCCATTTTCCGTGTCTTCCATTGCACGATAGACCGCAGTTTTTACATCTTTTTGTTCTAAACGTTCTACTTCGAACAAATGACAACGACTTCGTATAGCTGGATTAATGGAATGATATGGGTTACTTGTGGTACAGCCAATTAAAGTGATTAGGTTGGATTCTACATGAGGGAGTAAAAAGTCTTGTTTCGCTTTATCAAGGCGGTGGACCTCGTCTAGGATTAGGACGAGTTGACCTGACATTTTGGCTTCCTCAACAACAATCTCCATATCTTTCTTTTTATCTACAACAGCGTTTAATGTTTTGAACCGTAATTGCAAGCTTTTGGCTAATGCCATGGCCATGGAAGTCTTTCCTGTTCCAGGTGGTCCAAAAAGAATCATAGAAGCTAACCGGTTTGCTTCAACCATTCTTCGGATCATTTTTCCTTCACCTACAAGATGGTCTTGACCAATAATGTCATCTATATGTTTTGGGCGCATTCGAAATGCAAGTGGTTGTTGGCTCATGTCGATCGCTCCTTTATGTGTACCAAAATGATTATAATAACCAAGTGCTCTCTTAGATGTCTAGCTCCAGCGCCCAGCAACGAATGGACTTGGGCCCACACGACGTGATTACATGAAATTTTAGCGAAGGAGTATTTCGACGTAGTGAAAATTTCTAGGTTAAAGTACCACGGCAACTAAGCTTCTGTCTGCGCCTATTGGCTTGCCAATCAGCAAGTTTAGTTAATCTCACTGCGGGCTCAGTACAGTCCCCTCGTTGCTAAACGGGCGCTTGCGCTTTTCTTTTGCTTCTTTTTACAATAAAGATCAAGGTGTTAAAATGCAAGAGACTTGCCATTCGTGCTATAATAGTAATGTTTGCTTAAGAACGAAATGGAAGCACTATTAACACCTAGAGTAGGAAAGGACAATGTTTATGGTCAAACAATCGAAAATGATAGGACAGGATGCCAAACGTATGAAGGATAGAGAGTTATTCATTCGTTGGTCGTTTTTTGTTATCGGTCTTATTATTTTAGCTCTAGGCATTTCACTAACGATTGAGGCTGATATGTTAGGTATAGGCCCATGGGATGTATTTCATGTAGGATTATACGAGCAATTTGGGTTAACGGTTGGTACATGGTCCATCATAGCTGGTATTACGATTGTTACGATAACCTCCATTTATCAACGATCATTGCCTCAAATTGGCACGATTTTAAATATGCTATTAATTGGTATTTTTATAGATGTGTTTTTATATATTCTCCCTGAACCTGAAGGGATCTTAATAAATATTATTATATTTGTTGTAGGTGTTACAGTTCTTGCCTATGGGATTGGAATTTACGTAGCACCTAACCTAGGAGCTGGTCCACGTGACAGCTTAATGCTTGTGATTCGAGATGTTACAGGTTGGAAAGTAAGCTGGGTACGCAATGGAATAGAAGTTATTGTTTTTCTATTAGGTTGGATGCTAGGTGGTCCAGTTGGGATTGGTACAGTTTTCATTGCTTTCTTTTTAGGAACAGTTGTTGGCTATTCATTACCCCAAATGCAACAATTGCTACACTATATGATTAAACGAGGTGAATTGAATGAAAATATCAACCAAGGGACGATACGGACTGACCATCATGATTGCTCTAGCGAAAAAGTACGGTGATGGTCCGATCTCATTAAAATCTATTGCCCGAGAAAACCAATTATCGGAGCACTATTTAGAGCAGCTCATTGCTCCACTTCGAAATGCTGGACTTGTAAAAAGTGTACGAGGAGCGTATGGTGGCTATATGTTAACACGTGACCCTGCACAGATCACTTCAGGGGATGTGATTCGTGTGTTAGAGGGTCCGATCAGTCCTGTTGAAGGAATAGAAGACGAAGAGCCTGCTAAACAAGCATTATGGATAAGAATCCGAGATGCAGTGAAAGATGTTTTAGATACAACAACGCTTTATGATTTAGCTCAACATCATGAAGATGATGAGCATGATGCTTACATGTTCTATATTTAGAAAGCAAAGTTTAATTCAATATGAAAAAGTGAGGGAGATCTCATGAAGTCCATTTATTTTGATCATGCGGCAACTACACCGATGAGGCAAGAAGTAATTGACGCAATGATCCCGGTTTTCCAGGACGTTTTTGGGAACCCATCTAGTGTGCATTCTTATGGAAGAAAAGCTAGAAAACTGCTAGATGATGCAAGAAAAACGGTTGCCCAAAGTATTCAGGCAAACGAAAAGGATATCACGTTTACAAGTGGTGGTACGGAAGCAGATAACCTGGCTCTGATTGGTGCTGCTCGAGCAAACCAACACCTAGGTAAGCATATCATCACAACTAAAATCGAACATCACGCAGTATTACATGCAGCTGAACAACTTGAAAAAGAGGGCTTCGAGGTAACGTACCTTTCTGTAAATGAATCAGGATCGGTTTCTGTAGAAGATTTGAAAGGTGAGATACGAGAAGATACGATTCTTGTATCCGTGATGTATGTAAATAACGAAACAGGCACTATTCAACCCGTTGCAGAAATAGGGGCATTATTAGAAGAACATCAAGCTTTACTGCATACTGATGCTGTACAGGCTTATGGGACGATTCCTATCGATGTCCATGCATTAAATGTTGATATGCTTACAGTTTCTTCTCATAAGATAAGCGGTCCTAAGGGAGTTGGAGCGTTGTATGCAAAAGAGAAAATCTCTTTAGATGCTCTGCAGCATGGAGGAGAACAAGAACGTAAAAGACGACCTGGTACAGAAAATACTGCTGCTGTACATGGTTTTGCAAAAGCGGTTGAACTGATGCAAGAAGATCAGAAAGAACGATTAACGTCATATAGACAATTTAAACAATTATTTGTACGAACTCTTAAAGAGAGTGGTATCGAATATAGTCAAAATGGTGGTCGTATTAATGTTCCTTCCATCATTAATATTAGTTTTCCAGGAACGAATGTTGAACAACTCTTAACGAATTTTGACTTATCTGGCGTTGCAGCTTCTAGTGGTTCTGCATGTACGGCAGGGTCTGTTGAACCATCACACGTTTTAAGTGCGATGTATGGTGAAGGTGATGAACGTACGGTGAATTCTGTTCGATTTAGTTTTGGTTTAGCGAATACTGGAGAAAATGTTCAAGAGGGAGCGCAAAAGGTCGCTCAAATCGTTGAACGCTTAACGAAGACAACCTAAGGCGGTGACAAACATGAAAGATCCAAAAGATACACGAGTTGTCATTGGAATGTCAGGTGGAGTTGATTCATCTGTCGCAGCCTTGCTATTGAAAGAGCAAGGGTATGATGTCGTTGGTATTTTCATGAAAAACTGGGACGACACTGATGAAAACGGCGTGTGTACAGCAACAGAAGATTACGATGATGTGGTACGAGTATGTAACCAATTAGACATCCCATATTATGCAGTGAATTTTGAAAAGCAATATTGGGACAAAGTGTTCACGTACTTTTTAAATGAATATAAAGCAGGACGTACACCAAATCCTGACGTTATGTGTAATAAAGAAATTAAATTTAAAGCATTTCTTGATCATGCGATGTCTCTAGGTGCGGATTACCTTGCAACAGGTCACTACGCGCAAGTTCGTCAAAATGGAGACCAATATGAAATGCTACGTGGTAAAGATAATAATAAGGACCAAACGTATTTCCTAAATCAGCTTTCACAAGATGTATTGTCTAAAGTGATGTTTCCGCTTGGTCATTTAGATAAGAGTCGTGTTCGTGAAATTGCTAAAGAAAATGATTTAGCAACAGCTACGAAAAAAGACTCAACAGGTATTTGCTTTATTGGAGAGCGTAACTTTAAAGAATTCTTGAGTGAGTATCTTCCTGCACAACCTGGAAATATGGAAACACTTGAAGGCGAAGTGAAAGGTAAACATGATGGTCTAATGTATTACACCTTAGGCCAACGTCAAGGTCTTGGTATAGGTGGACCAGGTGAGCCATGGTTCGTTGTAGGAAAGAATGTGACAGACAATATTTTATATGTCGACCAAGGTTATCATAATGATTACCTTTATTCAGATGGTCTTGAAGCGTCTGAGCTTAATTGGACATCAGGAGAAGCACCTACAGAACCATTCACTTGTACAGCTAAATTCCGTTATCGACAAGAGGATAGTTCTGTAACAGTGACGCCACTTGAGAATGGACGTGTCAAAGTAGATTTCCATGAACCTGAGCGTGCTATCACTCCTGGACAAGCTGTTGTATTTTATGACGGAGAAGTTTGTTTGGGCGGCGGTACGATTGATGGAATCGTTAAAAATAATGAGTATTTAACTTATGTAGGTTAAGATCCCTAACTCCATTGAGTTGGGGATTCTTTCAATTTACAATAAATCGTGGACAATAGTTACGAGGAGGAATCGATGATGGACGCATTAAATCAAGGAATTCAATACATGCAAGAACAAAAATATGAAGAAGCGGCACAATCTTTTACACAAGCTATTGAAGAAAATCCAGAAGATCCTTTGGGGTACGTGAATTTTGGTAATTTACTTTTACACATGAACGACTTAGAACGTGCAGAGCGCTTCTTTCAAAAAGCGATTGAAAAAGATCCAGAAACAGCTACAGCTCATTACGGTCTAGGTAATGTTTATTATGAGCAGCAAAAATATGAACAAGCTCAAGAACCTTTTCAACAAGCCATTAAGCAAGGGTTAGAAGAAAGTGATGCTTACTACATGCTTGGGTTGAGCTTTTTATATCAAGAGCAATTTAAATTAGCTATGCCTTACTTACAACGTGCAGCTGAATTATCTCCAGAAGATGCAGATGTTCACTTCCAGTACGGTCTTTGCCTAGCTCAAGTTGGTTTATTGGATGAGGCAACGCAAACTTTCCATCATGTGCTAGAATTAAATGACCAGCATAGTGATGCTCATTACAACTTAGGGGTTTCTCACCTCTTTAAAGAGGAGCCTTATAAGGCATTAGAGCATTTTGATAAAGCAATTGAAATTCAGTCTGATCACATGTTAGCCATGCATGCAAAAGGACAAGTAGAAGAAATGTTGAATTCTAATAAAGAGAATGAGTAATTTGTTCCAGGTTAGTTGATTTTGAACAAAGATATAAAGGGAGTTACGGATCATGGCAATGGAAGAGCAATTAGAAGGACAATTGGATACAGAACGTGGCTTTATCAAAGGTGAATCCGTTCGTATGATTTACCATAATGATGAAGAGCACTTTTCCATTGCACTTATTCGTATCGAGGAAACGAATGAGTCGATTGAAGATAGTGAAGTCGTGGTAAAAGGTCATTTTTCTCCTTTAGATAAAGGGGAAATGTACATTTTTTATGGAGATTTAAAGGATCACCCTAAATTTGGTGAGCAATACCAGGTTAATCATTATCAAAAGGATATCCCGACATCTAAAGAGGGGATTGTCCTATACTTATCTAGTGACTTATTTTATGGAATTGGAAAAACAACAGCTGAGCGGATTGTTGCAACGCTAGGCGACCGTGCTATCCAACATATATTACAAAATCCTTCTGTTCTCGATGATGTTCCATACTTAAAACGTGATAAAGCGGATCAACTTGTAGCAGACCTACGCAAACATCAAGGGTTTGAACATGTTGTTATTGCGTTATCGGAGTATGGGTTTGGGTTGCAAATGGCACAAAAGATATATGAGGCTTATCAAGATAAAGCATTAGAGGTTCTTCAGGACAATCCTTATCAGTTTGTTTTTGATATCGATGGATTTGGGTTTAAAAGGGCAGATGAAATCGCATCTAAACACCAAATAAGCATGGACCATCCCACTCGTATTCAGGCTGCTTGTCTTTATGCCATAAATCAGTGGGTCCAACAAGGTCATGTTTATGCGCCTTCTGAACGGTTTGCAGAAGAAGTATTAGCAGTTTTAAATGATGAAGAGGGTATGATATCCAATGATATTATTTCCCGAGAAATGAAACAGCTGGCTGATGAAGAGAAAGTCATATTGGAGAACGGCAATATTTACTTGCCATCTTTATACTATGCAGAATCAGGCTTTGTTCAACAGCTTCATCGAGTGATGTTAAATGAAGTAGAGGAAGAATATACCCAAGCAGAACTGATGAAAATTGTAGGTGAGATTGAAGACGAAGAAGATCTTAGTTATGGTAAAGAGCAATTTGAAGCTATAGAAAAAGCGCTCAATTCAAATATTATGATTTTGACAGGTGGTCCTGGTACTGGGAAAACTACCGTTATTAAAGGGATTATTACCGCCTACGCTAAAATGAATCGAAAGTCGTTAAAGCCTGCAGATTATGATCAAGATGAGCCCTACCCTTTCTTACTTACAGCTCCAACAGGTCGGGCAGCAAAACGCATGAATGAATCTACTGGTATCCCTGCGGTAACCATTCATAGGCTTTTAGGTTGGACTGGTGGTGAAGCCTTTGAACGAGACCACAACAATCCTCTGACGGGAAAAATACTTATTATTGATGAGTTTTCAATGGTAGATATATGGCTTGCTAATCAATTGTTTCGAGCTATCCCTGAAGGCATGCAAGTGCTCTTAGTAGGGGACGATGATCAGCTTCCTTCTGTAGGTCCAGGTCAAGTCTTATCGGATTTAATCTCTTCAGAGAAGATACCTGCAGTTCAGTTACAGGAAGTGTATCGCCAAAAAGAAGGCTCTAAGATTATTCAACTAGCCCATGATATGAAACGAGGGACTTGTGATCGTCAATCCTTAACGAAGGCGAATGACTTTAATTTCATTTCATGTCCAGAACCACAAGTTTTGCCCGTGATTGAAAAAGTGTACGCTAAAGCAATGGAGAAAGGGCATAACCTTAAAGATATTCAAATTTTAGCTCCTATGTATCGTTCCAAGATTGGGATCCATTCGCTAAATCATGATATTCAGCAATTGGCGAACCCACCTTCGAGACAAAAAAGAGAAATTCAGTTAAAGGATTTAACCTATCGAACTGGGGATAAAGTGATTCAGCTCATAAATCAGCCTGAATCTGGGGTTTATAATGGAGATATCGGTGAAATTGTAGCCATTTACAAAGAAGATGAAACACAGGAGCAGAAGGAAAAGCTGACCGTTTCATTTGAAGGGAAAGAGGTTGAATATCTAAAAAAAGATTTAACCCAAATCACCCATGCATACTGCACGTCGATCCACAAATCTCAAGGTAGTGAATTCCAGATTGTGATTTTACCTGTAGTTCGTGGGTTTTCTCGTATGCTTCGTCGAAACTTATTGTACACTGCTGTTACAAGAAGTAAGCAGTCGTTAATCATTTGTGGTGATGAAGAGGCATTTATACGTGGTGTGAATACGGTGGATACAAACCAGCGCTACACAACTCTCCAAGAAAGATTGCAGGAACTACTGGATCGACCTGAAGATGATGAACAGGATGATGAGGAAGAACTTTCCCCTTATGACTTTATGTAATGGACACATACTAATGGTGTTCACATCGTACATGTGAACCTACCATTGGGTGCCATCCTTTCACTCAAGGTGTATGAACTAGCAAAAATTTGGCAATAATGACATTCAAAAGCGATCGGAAATAAACCGATAAGGAGTGTCAGATGTATGCATTGCCCAAATTGTAAAAGAAAAGATATTGGAAAGATTGGAAACAACCAATATTATTGCTGGACATGTTTCATTGAACTCTCTGTTACAGAGGGGAAGGTACATGTACACCAGGTGGAAGAGGATGGTTCCCTGAGCTCTCTGGATGATCTGTTTGGAGAACATGAGCAAACAGCCCAATGGTAAATCCATTTATGGGTGGTGAAGCGGATGAATCGTACACTAACATCTCTTGCAGCAATTGGAGCAGGAGCTGCATTCCTTTCAAGAGGTAGAAGAAGAAGAGGACGTAGAGGATTCTCCGATTTGTTTTCTCAAAAATCGATGAAACGAATCCGTAAGAGAGTAAACAAAGCTTTTCGTTAAGTAATGGTTGTATATGCGCATGTGGTTCAGATTACTGAACTGCATGCGTTTTTTGTTTTTCATTTTATTCCGTTATATGGCAGTTATCTTGAATAACTGTTTTAGTGAGAGAGGAGGTTCCGTTGCTATTGTGGAGTGCGGTGGGCTTGGGAACGGGTTGCTTTCCCCGGACGAACGATCGAGCCTCCTCATCCGCTACGCTTCTTGCGGGGTCTCGCTCGCCCGTTTTTCCGGAGGAGTCAATTCGTTCCCAAGCCCACCTTAGCCGAATGGTGATTAACGGAACCGCAGCGATATGAGGAGGTAATGCTTACGGACATTCATTCCGCTAATTGCTGTAAATCACCTTAATAAAGAGCAATCTGTCACAAATAAGCTACCATATGTCCTTAACGAACCTCGAAATACCTTTAAGGTTAAAAATAAAGGAACAGATGTCCGTAAGGGTTAGAGCTCACACAACTAGGGTCCGTTAACCTCCATACAAGCAAGGGGTGAAGGAAACGGCGAACTCCAGTGGTAGAAAGGGCGGCCGAGACCCCGCAGGGAACGAAGTGAGTGAGGAGGCTCGGACGGTCTTCCACAGGAGTATCGCCGTTTCAATGAACCCCTTACTCTCGCGAAAGCAACGGACTTCTTTTACTTTATCTCGAAACCAAGTCTTCCAGATAAGGGGGGTTAATTGAACAAGTAGCTTCCTCTCCACAATAAGATTTAACACCTCTTTCACATAAATAAAGCGATTCTGTTCAAAATAAAAACAAAATCCACCAGAAGAGGGCGGAGTGATTTTGAACAACCTAGAGACAACGAAGCGTTGGATATATCGGGGTGTCCTTGTTCTCCTGGTATTATTGATTATATTTTTACTCATGAAGTTATTTCCGTTTTATCGCTCATTTCTTCGAATCTTATTTCAATTAATGATCCCGTTTGTCATAGCACTATTTATAGCGTACCTATTACACCCAGTTGTTGAAGCGTTACATGAGAAACATGTTCCACGATGGGCAGCTATCTTAATTATTTATATTTTATTTTTTGGAGGAGTAGGTTATGGGCTGTATCGTGCTTACCCAGTCTTCTTAAGCCAACTCAAAGACTTCAGTGAAAACTTGCCAGGTTTTGTGGATACGTATCGAGAGTGGATATATAGTTTATATGAACGCACATCCTTCTTGCCTGAGCGTGTACATGATCGCATGGATCACATTCTAGAAAACGTGGAAAAGTTAGGGGAAGATTTTATAACTTCTCTTGGTACAAGACTTACAGGATTATTTGATATTTTTATTATTGTTGCAGTAATCCCTGTACTCGTTTTCTATATGTTAAAAGATTTCCCTGTTATGAAAAATGTTCTCTGGAATCTTACGCCTTCTAAGTATCGAAAGGAAGGAAAAGAGGTCTTAACTGAAATAGATGAAAGTTTAGGTGGATACATACGTGGGCAGTTACTTGTCTGCCTCTTTGTTGGTGTGATTTCGATGCTTCTCCTTTGGGTAATCGGTATGAAATATCCATTGCTTTTAGGTGGAATCATGGGAGTTACAAATATTATTCCTTATTTTGGTCCGATCATTGGAGCAGTGCCTGCTGTGATATTAGCTTTTACCATGTCGACCAAAATGGTGCTATTTGTGATTATAACAGTATTTGTGGTACAGCTGATCGAAAGTAATCTATTATCACCTTTCATCGTTGGTAAGAGCCTGCATATCCATCCGATTTTAATTATTTTTGCATTACTATTGGGGGGAGAAATTGCAGGGGTGATTGGTATGATAATTGCTGTTCCGGTATTAACGATTGCTCGTGTATTGATTCATCATATCAAACCATTACAACGAGAGCGTTGACATTTGGTGTGGAGTTGACTATAATTTTGGCATATCCTAACGCTTTTAAACGAATACGGTAATACAAAGAAGGATCGAGTATGTGACAGACCATCTGTACAGAGAGGAATTCTCGAAGGCTGGAAAGAATTCTAGGTGAAGGGTCACAGAACGCTAGTCCGGAGTGCGTTTTTAAAACATCGCCGGGGTTCGCACCGTTATAGCGAAACGAAGAGAACTCTCTTCATGAAGTGATGAACTTTTATTTTAAGGTTCATAATCAGGGTGGTACCGCGGATTCCAACTCTCGTCCCTGCAGATAATGCAGGACGGGAGTTTTTTTAATGGTCAATTTTAATTACTTACTATTTTCTAAATATAGGAGGATCAATCATGAAATCACTTAACTCAGCGCAAGTACGACAAATGTTTCTCGATTTCTTTAAAGAAAAAGGACACAGTGTAGAGCCTAGTGCCTCACTCGTTCCTCATGAGGACCCAACACTTCTTTGGATTAACAGTGGTGTAGCAACACTGAAAAAGTATTTTGACGGTCGTGTGATTCCAGATAATCCAAGAATCGTTAATGCTCAAAAATCGATCCGTACCAATGACATTGAAAACGTTGGAAAGACAGCACGTCACCATACGTTTTTCGAAATGCTAGGAAACTTCTCCATTGGTGATTACTTCAAAGAAGAATCCATTAAATGGGGTTGGGAATTCTTAACAAGCTCGGACTGGTTAGACTTAGATGAAGAGCGTTTAAGCGTAACGGTACACCCAGAAGATGATGAAGCACTGAAAATCTGGCGTGATCAGGTAGGCGTTCCGGAAGAGCGTATTATTCGTTTAGAAGAGAACTTCTGGGACATTGGTGAAGGACCAAGTGGCCCGAATACTGAGATCTTCTATGATCGTGGTGAGTCTTATGGTAACGATTTGAATGACCCGGAGCTTTATCCTGGTGGAGAGAATGAACGTTATTTAGAAATCTGGAACCTAGTATTTTCACAATTCAACCACAACCCAGATGACACTTATACACCATTACCGAAGAAGAACATCGATACGGGAATGGGCTTAGAGCGTATTCTTTCTGTTATGCAAGATACACCAACAAACTTTGAAACAGATCTATTTATGCCTATAATCAAGCGCACAGAACAGCTTGCTGATACAGAATATAATGCTTCTGAAGAAAAAGACGTTGCATTTAAAGTAATTGCTGATCACATGCGTACTGTTTCTTTCGCAATTGGTGATGGAGCACTACCATCCAACGAAGGTCGTGGATATGTTCTACGTCGTTTATTAAGAAGAGCTGTCCGTTTTGCGAAACAGATTGGCATTCATGAGCCATTTATGTATAAGCTCGTGCCAGATGTTGCGGATATTATGGAAGATTTCTATCCAGAAGTTCAAAAGAAACAAGATTTCATTCAAAATGTTATTAAAACAGAAGAAGAACGTTTCCACGAAACATTAAATGATGGGTTAGACATTTTAACGAAAATCATTAAAGAAGAATCAGAGAAAGGAAAAAACGTATTCCCAGGTACTGAAGTATTCCGTTTGTATGACACTTATGGATTTCCGAAAGAACTTACAGAAGAGTATGTTCATGAAGCAGGATTCACATTAGATGAGGAAGGGTTCCAACAAGAAATGGAACGTCAACGTGAGCGCGCACGTAATGCTCGTCAGAAAGTGGATTCTATGCAGATTCAATCAGGCGTCTTAGGTGAAGTAACTGCTCATAGTGAGTTTGTGGGTTATGAAGACCTTGAAACATACACAAACATCGTTGAACTTATAAAAAACAAAGATTTTGCAAGTGAAGCGAGTGAAGGCGACGAAGTGTACTTGTTCTTAGAGAAAACACCTTTCTATGCAGAAAGTGGAGGACAAGTTGGAGACAAAGGTTGGATTCAAACGGAGGAAGCAACGCTAGAAGTACTTGATGTTCAGAGCGCTCCGAATGGTCAAAACTTACACCATGCAATGGTACAAGAAGGAACCATTCGTAAAGGGGAGCAAGTTAAAGCACGAGTTGAACGTGGTTCACGATCACACATTGTGAAAAACCACACGGCAACGCACCTATTACATCAAGCTTTAAAGGACGTATTAGGCGATCATGTTAACCAGGCAGGTTCTTTAGTAACTGCAGATCGCTTACGGTTTGACTTCTCTCATTTTGGTTCTGTATCAAATGAAGAGCTGCAGCAAATTGAACAAGTCGTTAACGAAAAAGTTTGGAATTCAATCCCTGTCGCTATAGACTACCATTCCTTAGAGGAAGCGAAAAACATGGGTGCAATGGCTCTGTTTGGTGAAAAGTATGGAGATGAAGTACGCGTTGTGAAAATGGGTGACTATTCAATTGAGCTATGTGGAGGTTGTCACGTAACCAACACAGCTGAAGTTGGTCTATTTAAGATTATTTCAGAATCAGGCATTGGAGCTGGAACACGACGCATTGAAGCTGTAACAGCAAAAGGCGCATACGAGTATATGAGTGGGAAGCAAGCTTTATTAAATGAAGCAGCCAGCCTGCTGAAAACAAAGCCTGAAGGTGTACCTGAGCGAATTGAAGGATTATTCCAAGAGATGAGAGACCTACAACGTGAAAAGGAATCTCTATCCACGAAGTTGTCCAATTTAGAAGCATCTTCTATCCTTGACCAGGTTGAAGAAGTCGAAGGGGTACCATTATTAGCTAAAAAAGTAGATGTATCTGATATGAACGCACTACGAAATATGGTTGATGAATTAAAACAAAAAGTTTCTTCAGGGATTATCCTCTTGGCTTCTGTTAACAATGGTAAAGTACAGCTTGCTGCTGGAGTTTCTAAAGACTTAATGGACCAAGGCTACCATGCAGGAAACTTAATTAAAGAAGTTGCTACTCGTTGTGGTGGCGGCGGTGGAGGCCGTCCAGACATGGCTCAAGCTGGCGGCAAAAATCCTGAACAAGTAGACGAAGCACTAGAATATGCAAAAACTTATGTGCAATCCGTTTCTTCTCAAGGCTAAAAAGGTATATAATGAAGAAAGCTTGTCCGCATACTCCATATCATGCTTTTAAGATATGGAATATGCGGGTACATCTATAAAGAGGTGATTCAATGAGTTCCATGGATAAGACCATGAAGTTCAATTTTTCTGAAGAACCATTTGAGAAAAATGTGAAGGAAGTATTATTGTCCGTTCATGAAACATTGCAAGAAAAAGGGTATAACCCGATTAACCAGATTGTCGGCTACTTATTATCTGGTGATCCTGCCTATATCCCAAGACACAAAGATGCACGAAATTTAATTCGTAAAATGGAAAGAGACGAATTAATTGAGGAGTTAGTGAAATTCTATATAGAGGAACAACAAAAACAAGAGGGCTAACATGAAAATAATTGGATTAGATGTTGGAGAAAAAACGATAGGGGTAGCAATCAGTGATGCATTTGGTTGGACAGCACAAGGAATTACCACACTTCGTTGGGAAGAAGGGAATTACGATGATGCTGTACAGAAGCTAACCCCTTATATCCAGGAACACGAAGTCAGCCAAATTGTTGTTGGACTTCCGAAGAATATGAATGGTACGATTGGTGAACGCGGTGAAGCGAGTCAAACGTTTGCGAAGCATGTAGGCGAACAATTTCAGTTAGAAGTTGAGCTATGGGACGAACGTTTAACAACAATGGCCGCGGAACGTGTTCTTTTGGATGCGGATATGAGTAGAAAAAAACGCAAACAAGTCATTGATAAAATGGCGGCTGTTATGATTTTGCAAAGTTATTTAGATGCAAAAAGTAGATGAGGTGAATGAAAATGGCATTAGAAGAAAAAGAGCGAATTATTATTCCAGATGAAAACGGTGAAGAACATTTATTTGAAGTACTGTTCAAGTTCGATGTTGATCAAACAGGTCATTCTTACATCGCTGTAGTACCTGTAGAACAACAAGAATCTGAAGAAGTTGAAGTATTTGCTTTCCGTTATGAGGAAAAAGATGACGAGCAAGACGACCTAGCTCTTTATCAGATTGAGACTGATGAAGAATGGGAAATGGTTGAAGAAGTCCTCAATACGCTTACAGATGAGGAAGAATAAAGAAAAGAGCCTGCTTAGTCAGGCTCTTTTCTTTAGTGAGTAACTATATAAAGGTTTTATGGTTAACCATTAGTTTGTGATCACATTTGAGGTGGTATAGGGCTATGTTATCTGATGAATTTAGCCTTATTTTTTAACGGTATCTAAGTGTCTTCAGTTTTTCGAATCAATTTTCACGTTTCAATAGAAAAATAATGGAGAATTGTAGTATAATATATCGGATGAAAGGGGGAATTGTCATGTCGACCTCAAACCATGATGATCATACAAATGAAAATAAGAAAAAAAGTAGTGATGAGGCGAGAACTGTACGTAGAATTGTAGCTATCGTATTAAGTGTTATCGTCATTGCCATCGCTGCGGTTGGTATATCAGGATACTTATATGTAAAATCAGGTTTAGAACCAGTAGACCCAAATGATACGACAAGGAAAACGGTTGAGATCCCGATCGGTTCTTCCGTTTCAAAGATAGGCTCGATCCTAGAGAACAAAGGTATTATTGAAGATAGTCGAATTTTTCGATTTTATATTAAATTCCGAAATAAATCAGGTTTCCAAGCTGGTGAGTATAAATTTTCACCATCTATGACTCTTGATGAAATTACGGAAACATTAAAAACAGGTAAGATTGTTGAAGAAGCTGTAGCTACAGTTACGATTCCAGAAGGAAAGACCATCCAACAAATTGCTGATATCTACTCTAATAAGATGAGTTTTGATAAAGAGGAATTCGTAGAAAAAACTAAAGATGTTCAATATGTTGAATCATTAATAGAGAAACATCCTAGTATTTTATCTGATGTCATTCTAGAGCCAGAGATTCGCAATCCACTAGAAGGTTACTTATTTGCAGCTACCTATCAATTTTATAAAGAAGACCCTTCAGTAGAAGAGGTTATTGAAAAGATGCTGCAAAAAACAGAAGAAGTGGTTACCCCATACCTAGATGGTATTAACGAAAAAGATTTAACGGTTCATGAAGCTGTTACATTTGCATCCTTACTTGAGAAAGAAGCACGGACTGTAGAGGATCGTAAAAAAATCGCAGGTGTCTTTTATAACCGTTTAGAAATTGACATGGCTCTTCAAACGGACCCTACGGTACTATATGCATTAGGTAAACATAAGGATAGAGTCTTGCACAAGGATTTAGAAGTAGATTCTCCTTATAACACCTATAAGTACCCAGGTATTCCAGTAGGTCCGATTTCGAACTTTGCTCAGAATTCTTTAGATGCTGTTGTGAATCCTGTCAACTCAGAAAACTTCTATTTCGTAGCTGCACCAAGTGGTGAGGTTTACTATGCAGAAGATTATGATGAACACCTAAGATTAAAAAATAAATATTTACCATAATCTATAAAAACCAACACATCAATGCATTTGCCTTAAAAGGTGAATGCATTTTCTTTTGTACTATGTTAAAATACAAAGGTTGTGTTAAAATGATGCACGAAAAAACTTGCGGGAGGGCAAGGAATGATTGATCCTAAGCAAGAAACGTATTTAATGAAAACGTTGGATGAACCAGATGAACACATTCAACAGTTGCAAACATATGCTCAAGATCATCGTGTGCCAATCATGGAACCGTTAGGCATAGAGTTTTTAGAACAACTGATCCGTATGAAACAGCCCAAAAGAATTTTGGAAATAGGCGCAGCTATCGGTTATTCTGCTATACGTATGGCTCAGTGCTACCCTCATAGTGAAATCGTAACGGTTGAACGAGAGGAACAACGCTACCATGAAGCGGTGCAAAATATTCAAGATGCTCAACTAGAGAATCGTATTAAAGTCGTTTTCGGTGATGCTCTTGAAGTTTCAGACGACCTTTTATCTCAGGGGCCTTATGATGTACTTTTCATCGATGCAGCAAAGGGACAGTATCAACGATTTTTTGAACTGTTTACCCCTTCACTGGCTAAAGATGGCGTAATTATCTCGGATAATGTCCTTTTTAAAGGGTATGTTGCTGATAATCCCAATGATGGTTCTAACAAAGCTAAAATAGCTCGTAAAATAGAAGCTTATAATGAGTGGCTTATCCAACACCCTGATTTTAAAACCAATATTGTACCTATTGGTGACGGAGTGGCTATAAGTACAAAACGATAACATTGTAAAACGTAATCCACACCCATAAGACTATACTTCATAGAATTAATCAGCAAAGGGTGTCTTAACCCCCGAAAGGAGAAGCATGTACCATGAGTGAGAAACCAGTAGTCATTGGTGTCGCAGGAGGAACTGGTTCTGGTAAAACCACTGTAACACGCTCTATTTTTCAACAATTTACAGATAAAACGATTTTAATGATGGAACAAGATTATTACTATAAAGACCAAAGCCACCTTCCATTTGAAGAACGACTAAAAACAAATTATGATCATCCTTTAGCCTTTGACAATGATTTATTAATGGAACATATTCAAAGACTTTTAAATCGTGAATCCATTGAAAAACCTGTATATGATTATAAACTTCATACTAGATCTGATGAGGTTATCCCTACAGAATCAAAGGATGTTATTATTCTAGAAGGTATCATGGTTCTTGAAGACGAGCGTTTACGAGACCTAATGGATATTAAGGTTTTCGTAGATACAGATGCAGATGTACGTATTATTCGTCGTCTATTGCGAGATATTAATGAGAGAGGTAGAACTATTGACTCTGTCATTGATCAATATATTAACGTCGTTCGCCCGATGCATTTACAATTCGTAGAGCCAACGAAGCGTTATGCAGACATTATTATTCCTGAAGGCGGACAAAACCATGTAGCTATTGATCTTATGACAACGAAGATCAAAACGATATTAGATGAGCGTGCAAATTAGTAACATTTAGAAAAAAATGTTGAAAACAACATGAAAATCTGCCATTATATGTGGTAGTAGTTCTAGAACATCAAATTCCTTTATAGAATAGAACAAGTTTATCACCTGAGCGCACATCCATGTGCCGCTCATTTTTATATAGGAATTGGAGATTTCTTTTGATGCGATTAAGGAGTGAATTTTGGTATGGCTGAAGACAAAAGCTATTATATGACTCAAGAAGGAAAAGAGAAGTTAGAAGAAGAACTGCATTATTTGAAAACAGAAAAGCGCCAGGAAGTTGTAGAGCGCATCAAAATTGCACGTGGATTCGGAGATTTATCTGAGAACTCTGAATATGATGCTGCGAAGGATGAACAAGCCTTTGTAGAATCCCGTATCTCTCATGTGGAAAATATGATACGTAACGCTGTAATTATTGAAAATGATACTGGTAATAAAAATGAAGTTCAACTTGGTAAATCTGTTACGTTCCAGGAGATTCCTGATGGGGACGAAGAAACTTACACAATCGTAGGAAGCGCTGAGGCTGATCCATTTGAAGGTAAAATTTCAAATGAATCCCCAATGGCGAAAAGCCTGATGGGTCGCGAAGTCGGTGAAGAAGTAACTGTAGCCACTCCAGGTGGAGACATCGACGTTAAGATTATGAAAGTAGAGTAGTCTTAAAATTTCATTCACTGTCAGTAAGTAGTTCAGTTTTGGAGTATAAAGTAATTTGTACTCCTTAACTGGACTATTTTTTTGTGGGGAAAAATAGTTGGTTAGTTGTTCAACAATCTGGCAGTTATGTGGAATAACTGTTTTAGTGAGAGAGGCGGTTCCGTTGCTATTGTGGAGTACGGTGGGCTTGGGAACGGGCTGCTTTCCCCGGACGAACGATCGAGCCTCCTCATCCGCTACGCTTCTTGCGGGGTCTCGCTCGCCCGTTATTCCGGAGGAGTCAACCCGTTCCCAATCCCACCTTAGCCGAATGGTGATGAACGGAACCGCAGCGATAATGTGAGGAAATGCTTGCGGACAATTGTTCCGTTATTTGACCTTAAAATGACTTTCTTACGGACATTTATTCCGTTATTTGCATCAAATCACATTGAAAAATCCCAATTTGTAATAAATAAGGTACCATATGTCCGTAACGACTCTCGAAATGCCTTAAAAGTTCAATATAACGGAACCGATGTCCGTAACGTTTAGATCTCAAGTAACTAGGGTCCGTTAATCTCCATAAAAGCAAAGGGGTGAGGGAAACGGCAAACTCCCGCGGTAGAAAGGGCAGATGAGACCCCACAGAGAACGTAGTGAACGAGGAGGCTCAGCTGGTCTTCCGCAGGAGTATTGCCGTTTCACTGAACCCCTACCTCTCATAAAAGCAACGGACTGCTCTCAACTTATCTCGATTCCAAGTCTTCAACATAAGGGGGGCTTTTATGGAATAAATCGTTCGTTCAAACAATTAAAGACTAATGAAAGTTTAACCACCTCACTCCATGGTGATAATGAGAATGAGGTGAGGGTATATGAAAACAAGACGAGCTAAGTTTATCAGCATTATACTAGTTCTCTCATTTGGGTTACTTATTTATCGACTAGCACATATCCAGTTGCTAACAACAGAACAATTCGGACCTGAAAACGTCAATTTGCTAGAGGAAAGTGTAGAGCAACGAGCACAAAAAATGCTTTTGAATAATGGGAGAGGTCAATTTATAGATCGTAATCATGTCCCTCTTACACACCAGAAGGTTCAGGATATTGTCTTTTTTCCTTTTATTAAATCAATCTCTTACCCAGCTACAGAACTTGCCTCAATACTTGATGAAAGTACATATAAAATACAAAAGTGGATTGAAGACGCTGAAGAACCATTTTATTTAACAGATAAAAGAGAAAAGCCGTTAACCGAAACAGAGTATCAAGAATTAAAAGATTTAAGTATGCCAGGGATCATTCCTGTAGAACGTTCGATTGAAGGGGATCCAACGTTCGCAAAGCATTTTCTAGGCGTCGTGAGAGAAGATCCTGAAGCTTATAAAGAACAAATAGGTGTCTTAGGCTTAGAGAACAGTTTTGACCCTTTTTTACAATCTACTGAAGAGGAGAAGCTACTCTATCATGTAGATGCAGTAGGATCGCCTATATTTGGCTTGAATGTACGTTATGTTGGACAACAGGCTCCATATTATCCAGTGAAATTAAAAACAACCCTAGATGTTCATCTACAGAAAAAAGCAGAGGAGATTGTAGAGAAGTTCGGAATAAAAAAAGGTGGTCTTGTTTTACTTGATACAAAAACGAGAGATGTTCTCGCGATGGTTAGTAAACCAGACATGGACCCGAAAGACCCAATAAGTGTGAATCATATGCTTACGGCCTATGCCCCTGGGTCGATTTTTAAAACCGTTATAGCAGCAGCGGCTATTGAACACCCGAATGTAAATACACATCGCCTTTTCAATTGTAATAAGAGCATTAACGAGGGGAAAAAGCCTGAAAGAGAACTCGGTATGCTCTCTTTTGAAGATAGCTTTGCCCAAAGTTGTAATCGTACCTTTGCAGAACTAGCAAATGATATGATGGCTGAAGATCCTGATGTGATTGAAAACTATGCGAAGAAACTGGGAATCACAGAAAAGGTAGGGTGGAATGGTGATGTATTTCATTTTAGCGATTTTGAACAGTTCCCAAATGAGAACCCTTCGACAATTTGGGGAAATGATACAGATAAACGTGTTCCATTAGCCATTTCACAAACAGCTATAGGGCAGTTAAATGTACAAGTTACTCCATTATCAATAGCTAATATGATGGCTACCATAGCTCAAAAAGGCGTGAAGAAAGAAGTTAGGGGTGTTACACGCATTCTGTATCAAAACGACGCTACAATGACCACTTTTGCAGAACATAAGGATGATGAGAACATTTTATCTTCTTACAACACACTTCGATTACAAGAGCTTCTCTCGAAGGTCGTTGAAGATCCAAATGGCACAGGAGGCAGGTTAAAAGGGCTAGAAGTGGCTGGAAAATCAGGTACTGCTGAAATTAGTGAAGATGTAGATCCGCATCGTTGGTTTGCAGGGTATTTTCCGCACGAAACACCTCGATATGCCATGGTGGTCGTTAATTTAAATGCATTATCATCACAACCGACATATGATGTTTATAAGCATATGGTGAACGAAATATATAACTATGAAAAGGCTTCATCTTAACTTGAAAGAGAAGCCTCTTTATAGATAACACGGTTAGGGAAATATCGATATAATGTATCTTTTACAAAACTCTCTTTTTTCAGAGATACAATGAATTGGAATACGATTCCTTCTTCAATATATGAAAACTCCACGATAAATCCGTTTAAGTAAAAAATATATAAACGTTTCTCATCATGGTCGTAGCCAATTTTATCAAACGTTTTTAAATTCCACTTTCTTTGGTCAAATAGAGTAGTTTGCACCAAAGTCCACCGCCTTTTGACATTTGTATTTTTGATATAGACTATTTTTGACAATAACTTCCTAAATCCTTTCTATTAGCAAAACTAGTTCTTTTTCGACAAAGTTAGATTAAATGGATGAAAAACCCTTCTTAATTGTCGTAGGAGTTGTTCTTTATTCTCTTTTTTGCCCATAGTATAATAGAGCAAAGGAGGAAGGAATCATGTACGATCGCAATTCAAGATATGACCGTTATGAAAAACGACGTAAAAACACTAAATTAATGACCGTATTAGGTATTGCAGGAGGGCTTTTGGCGATTATTTTGCTTGCCATTATAATTTTGCCTTTTGGTGATAATAATGCCCAACAACCAGCAGATGGTGAACAACCTCCCGTTTCTGAAAATGGGGATGACTCAGCTGCAGATCAAGGCGAACAAGATTCAACATCGAATGACGATCGTGCTTCAGAGAATTCTGATGAAGAGTCCTCAGAGTCAAACAATGAAACTGATAAAGAAGCATCCGACAAGTCTGATGATGCTGAATCAGATGAAACGACGACTCAAGAATCCGATGATGAAAATGTAATTGAGATTATACAAAAAGATTGGGATCCTGTAGGCACAAAACAGGAAGGAAATCATGTTGCAACCTATGATATGGACTCCCAAGACTGGGCAGAGATGGAGAAAGCTGTTCGCCTCGGAGCTGATTTGCAAGAGGGGAATTCTATTATTTGGCATATTGGAAATGGCGGTAGCCCTCAAAAAGCAATTGGAACCATAACGAATAAAGCACAAACGGAAACCTATCGTGTTTACATTCAGTGGGTAGAAGATAAAGGGTGGAAACCAACCAAGGTTGAAGTCTTGAAGGAAAATGATAAAAAGAAACTCTATCAGGACAATGATGAAAATGAACAACAAGATGATGAAGAATAGTAAGGAGCGTTATATATGTTAATCGGAATAATCGGAGCAATGGATGAAGAAGTAGAATTATTAAAGACATGGATGGCAGTAGAACATTCAGAAACCATAGCAAGCTGTACATTTTATAAAGGTCAACTAGAAGGACATGATGTCGTACTATTGAAATCGGGCATTGGAAAAGTGAATGCAGCCTTAGCAACGAGTATTTTACATGAACGTTATCAGCCTACTCATGTTATCAATACTGGTTCAGCTGGTGGCTTCGCTGTTGATCTTAACGTAGGAGATCTTGTCATATCCTCAGAAGTACGTCACCATGATGTGGACGTAACAGCTTTCCAATATGAGTATGGACAGGTTCCTAATATGCCAGCTTCCTATATCCCTGATGAGAAGCTTGTAGAGGTTGCTGAAAAAGCAGCTGAAGAAATTACAGATATCCAAACTGTAAGAGGTCTTATTGCAACTGGAGATGCCTTTATGCAAGATGCAGCACGAGTTGATTTTGTTCGCGGTCATTTTCCAGCAATGAAAGCAGCAGAAATGGAAGCAGCAGCAATCGCACAAGTTTGTCATCACTATGGAACTCCATTTGTGATTATTCGCTCACTATCTGATATTGCCGGTCAGGAATCAAATGTATCCTTTGAACAATATCTAGAAACAGCGGGTAAAAATGCAGCGACACTTATACAGAAAATGATTCGTTCTTTATAATCTACCATTATTTACTAGAATCGCTCTCCTTAGAACCATGTTAATATGCTTATAGGGAGAGGTGATATTGATGGATAATGTATCAAAACAGCTTCAAGCAAAAGTAGAGGACTATAGCCGTTTTGTCATCACCTTACTAATCGTTAGTTTCTACTTTTATATGGGGTCCTTGATTACGGTCTATTTAAAGCCTTCATCAGAGGGATCTATTACTCTAATGATGCTAACGACTGTAAGTATTGTAGCTTCATTTTACTTTGTACTAAAGTGGAAAAAACTCAAACAAACATTAGCTCAAAATGAACAGTAAATAAAAAGCAATCCCTGAATATGATGCATAAGGGATTGCTTTATTTGTGTATTTAATTATCTTTTTTCTTCTTGGTGCTTTTTTCTTTTCGATAAAACTCATGAAAGATCTTCATCAACGCTCGTTTTTCAATACGTGATACATAACTTCTTGATATGTTCAAGGTCTTAGCAATTTCTCTTTGTGTCATTTCTTCCTTCATTCCTAATCCATATCTTCCAATAATGACTTCTTTCTCTCTTTTGTCGAGTATTCCTAAGTATTCTCGGATTTTTTCCACTTCCATATTCAGTTGGATTAATTCCACAACATCCGCATTATCTGCTTTTAGAATATCAATTAAACTAATTTCATTACCTTCCTTATCCTGACCGATTGGATCTTGTAAAGAAACATCCTTCTTGGTCTTTTTAAGAGCCCTTAAATGCATAAGGATTTCATTTTCTATACATCTAGCAGCATAGGTTGCAAGTTTTGTCCCCTTACCTGGAGAAAAGCTTTCAATTCCCTTGATTAAACCAATAGTCCCGATAGAGATTAAGTCTTCATTATCTTCGCCTGTATTTTCAAACTTTTTGACTATGTGTGCAACTAAACGAAGATTGTGCTCGATAAGCCGGTTCCGCGCTTCCTCATCACCTTCGCGCATCTTTTCAAGACATTTTGCTTCTTCTTGAGGCGATAATGGTTGTGGGAAGGCATGGTTCTTCACATATGATACAAAAAAGATCGTTTCTTTAACAAAATACACGAGTGCTGACAGTAAACTGGACAATGACATGCACCTCCACGAGAGCTTTAGGCTTTTGCCTATATAGTCACTTTATGCTCGAAAAAGGGGGATTGTGTCTGTCCAAGTCAGAAAACTATAACAATATAATCATTGTAGGGAAGTTATGTACTTAACATTTATTCAGTTATATGGCAGTTATCTTGAATAAGTAGGTGCGGGATGGTTCCGTTATGTCTATGCAGATCGGCGGGCTGTGGTCTCTTGGGAAGTGACAGTAATCCCTCGGGTAGGCGACGGAATCGCTCGGGTAAGTGACGGAATCGCTCGGGTAGGCGACGGAATCGCTTGGGTAGGCGACGGAATCGCTTGGGTAAGCGACGGAATCGCTCGGGTAAGCGAAGGAATCGCTCGGGTAAGTGACGGAATCGCTCGGGTAGGTGACGGAATCGCTCGGGTAAGTGACGGAATCGCTCGGGTAGGCGACGGAATCGCTCGGGTAAGTGACGGAATCGCTCGGGTAGGTGACGGAATCGCTCGGGTAAGTGACGGAATCGCTCGGGTAGGCGACGGAATCGCTTGGGTAGGCGACGGAATCGCTTGGGTAAGCGACGGAATCGCTCGGGTAAGCGAAGGAATCGCTCGGGTAGGCGATGGAATCGCTTGGGTAGCCGATGAAAAGCTCGTATTATCTCGAATCCAAGTCTTCAACATAAGGGGGCTTTAATGGAATAAGAGCAGAAATAACATCAGCATCAAAGAAGAAAAAAGCCTCTACTCAATTCGAGTAGAGGCTTTGATTATGATTGTTCATGCTCTGGTTTAGCTACCTTATTATAGTCATCTTTAATACTTCGATCCCACAATTGAACACCACTTCTATAAGCTGCACGGGAAATCATGTGTCCAGATACAGGGGCGGTGATTAGTACAAAGATAATACCTAAAATCAGTTTACCACTTACGATTCCGTGTTCAATGTACATAAACAAAAAGGCGCCAATCATGATACCCGCTACACCTAATGTTGCACTTTTTGTTGCAGCATGAAGGCGTGTATAAACATCAGGAAATCGAATAATACCTATCGAACTTGAAACGATGAAAAACGTACCTGATATCAACAACAGTATGATGATGATGTCCCAAACGATCTCAATCCATGTCGCGGTCAATGATAACACCCTTTTCTAAGAATTTTGCAATGGCTACTGTACCAATAAACAGCAGAATTCCAATCAGTAATATAACATCATTTAGTTGCGTTGTAACAAGGCCAATGGCTAACAGTCCTGCTAAAGCCATTAAGTTGATGCCGATCGTATCTAAGGCTACAGCACGATCAGGATTAGTAGGCCCAACAAGCGCTCGATATAAAAGGAGAATAATCGAGATCGAGATCGCAACGATACAAGCTGTTGTTACATATTGTAATATGTTTTGTGCCATATGAAGTGTATCAAGCATTATCTCGTAACCTCCTTGATAGCTCGTTCAAAGGATTCTTTAATGGAGTTAATTTCTTCTTCAACATCCCCAATATCCATTGCATGAACATAAATATAAGAATAATCGTTAGAAATGGCGATGGATAGAGTACCAGGAGTTAGGGTGATCAAGTTTGCGAGTAACGTAATTTCCCAGTTACTTTTTAAATCGATCGGAACTGCAAATATTCCAGGTTCCATGTCTAACTTTGGTTTATATACCCATTTTACGATTGAAATATTGGATAGAAGCAATTCCTTAATGAAAAGTAAAATTAAATAGATGATATTTCCAATTCGTTTCATGTAAAATTCATCTGGGATAAATCGCTGTAATAAAAACAGCAATATGATCCCAATAACATAGCCAACAAAGAATGTACTAAATGAATAAGTTTCATTTAAGAACATCCACATGAATGCAATTGTAATATTCAATACAATTTGAAAAGGCATAATGGTTTACTCCTTTAGAACGGATTCAATATAGATGGACGGGTCTAGTAAGGTGTTTGAAATCTCGTCTACAATCGGATAAACGAATTCAGCTCCTACGCCAAGGAACACGGAGAAAAACACTAGAAAACCTATTGGCCAAGCAAATGCTCGTGCTTTAGGTTTATCTGGCTGGAACGATTCATCTTTCTCTCCCCAGAATCCTTGGATGAATATGCGAATCATAGAGAATAGAATAAGGAGACTCGTTATAAGACCAATGATGACAATGAAAATTTGGTCCTGTGCCAAGCCACCTTTTAATAATAAAATCTTTCCAATAAAACCGCTGAATGGTGGTATTCCTGCTAATGTAATACACGCGATAAAGAATAGCCAGCCAATAACAGGGTAGTGGTGAATTAAACCGTGCATCTTTCTTAAGTCACTTGTTCCTGCTAAATATGCAATTGCACCAACAAGTAAGAATAGAGCACCCTTTACGACCATATCGTGAAGAAGGTAATAAACAGTTCCTGCAATTGAAACCTCTGTAAATATTCCAATTCCCATAAGCATGAATCCAACTGCTGGGATAATATTATAAGTCACAATTAATTTGATGTTATTTGTAGATAAAGCACCTACAACACCAAAGACCATCGTAAGAGCAGCTAGCCATAGGAACAGTTGGTGAGTTAGATCCACTTCATGAACGAAGATGATTGTAAACATTCTAAGAATAGAATAAATACCTACTTTCGTTAATAGGGCGCCAAACAATGCAGAAACAACTGGGTTTGGAACCACATACGATTTTGGCAACCAGTAATAAAGCGGAAATACCGCTGCCTTCGTAGCAAATACAAAGAATAAAAGAATTCCGATAGTTGTTAAAATCCCTTTTTGTTCAACATCTTGGACACGCTCAGCAATTTGAGCCATGTTAACTGTTCCAACTACTGAATAAAGAAAGGAAACAACAGTTACAAAAAGGATAGAAGAGAATAGGTTAATTAAGACATATTTAATGGATTCTTTAAATTGTACTTTTTCTCCACCTAACGTAATCAATCCATAAGAAGCCATTAACAGCACTTCGAAGAATACGAAGAGGTTGAATAAGTCACCTGTTAAAAAGGCTCCAGACACGCCTGAAATGAGCATGAAGAAGAACGTATAAAAGTAAAAGGATTCTTGTTTCTCACTCAATGATTTTGGTGCAAAGATTACACAGGCAAGCCCAATAATGTTTGTTGTAATAACGAGTAGAATGGCAAGCATATCCCCTACGAGAATGATTCCATAAGGAGCTTTCCATCCTCCTGTTTCAAGAATGACTGGGCCATTTTGATAAACATACCATCCGATGTATGCTGTCACACCTAAGTTCACAAGCATCATAATGGTTGAAAACACGCGTACGGCTCTTTGTTTACGGTTCATTAGAGCCGCAATTATGCCCGATAACAATGGTATTAAAATTGGTAATACAGCTAAGTTACTCATTTTCGTTACCCCTTAATTCTTCCATATTATCTGTGCCATTTAAACGAGCAGCTCTGTATGCTAACACTAAAAGAAAGCTAGTTACACCAAAGCTGATGACAATAGATGTTAAGATTAGCGCTTGTGGGAGGGGATCAACATAATTTTCGACACCTTCAACAATAATTGGAGGTTTCCCTCTTTTTAGTTTTCCCATCGTTAAAATGAATAGGTGAGCTCCATGAGACATAAGAGCTGTTCCGATGATGATTCGTAACAATTGCCTCTGGAGTAAGTTATAGATTCCTGTTGCAAAAAGAATTCCTGATAGAATTGACGTGACGATTTCCAATCTATTTCTCCCCCTTATTACGGCGAAGTTTGATCATTCCATAAATACCTAGTGCAGCGATACCTAATACGGTGATCTCAAATAAAGTATCCAGTCCACGCATATCCACAAGAATAACGTTCACGACATTATGTCCTCCGCCTAAAGAAACAGATGTCTCAAGGAAATAATCTGATATCGGTTCGAACCACTTACTGGAATAGGAGAAAATCGCTACAAATGTCATCATAGCTCCAAAAAGAATGGAGACTGTTGCGTTAAAGAAAATCGTGCCTTTAGATTCATTTCGCTTCTCGAGCTTTGGAAGGTGCATAAAGACGAGTAAGAATAAGGCAACTGTTACGGTTTCAATAATTAACTGTGTTAAAGCTAAGTCTGGTGCGCGGTAGATAACAAATAAGATTGATAGTCCATACCCTACAACACCGAGTATTAAGATAGCTGCAATCCGATTGTTGGTAAAAATGGTAGCTACAGACGCAATAACCATCATTCCAACGACAAGCATATCGGGAATTCCGATTGATGCAAGATCAGGGTTAGAAATGGTTAAATCTGTGGTCAACCAGAGTGTTCCGAATGTAACGACAAGAATCGCAATTAAAATGTATCGAACATAGTGCTTTAATGAACCTGACATATAACCTTTTGTAATAACTTCTGAGTAGGCAGTTGTTTTGTCTACAAGCCAGTCGTACACACGGTTAAAGCTTAATGTACCAGGAATTACATTGTACACTGAAGACCAGCGTTTTCTAGTGTAGGCAAGGATCGAACCTAGAACGACTACAGCTAGTGACATATATAAAGGAACACTATTAAAGCCATGCCAGAATTTAATGTGCTTATGAATCTCTACACCTTTAATTGACTTCGCAGCATGTGCTAAAAACGATTCGTTAAATAAGTTAGGGAACAACCCAATAATAATAACTCCCACAACTAAAATGATTGGAGAGATCAACATACCAATCGGCGCTTCATGTGGCTTCGTTTTTAGTTCTCTCTCCTTGTACTCGCCTCTAAATGTACCGAACACCAGATACATGGAGTAAACGAACGTAAAGATACTTCCAAAGACAGCAAGGTAAGGAATAATCACTTTTAATAGTTGTGCAAAACCTTCTACAGAGAAATGATGTAGAAGAGCGGCATCAAAGAACAATTCCTTACTATAGAAACCATTTAAAAATGGTAGTGGAAAGCCTGCCATTGAGAACGTACCAAAGAATGCAAGGGTTGCTGTAATCGGCATAAACGTCATAAGCCCGCCTAACTTGCGAATGTCTCGAGTACCTGTTTCATGGTCAACAATACCTGCTACCATGAACAAGCTTCCTTTAAATGTTGCGTGGTTTAAAATATGGAATACAGCAGCAAAAACCGCTATTTTCGTTCCAAAACCAAGCATAGCCATGATCATACCCAGTTGACTAATGGTTGAGTATGCAAGGATTCCTTTGAGGTCTGTTTGACGAACAGCCATAAAAGATCCCCAACAAAGCGTAAGAATTCCAAATCCACTTACAATAATAAAGAACCAATCACTCTGTGCAAGAATTGGTGAAAATCGTGCAATTAGGAAAATACCCGCCTTAACCATTGTAGCCGAGTGTAAGTAGGCACTTACAGGTGTTGGAGCTTCCATTGCGTCGGGTAGCCAGATATGGAATGGGAACTGAGCGGATTTTGTGAATGCGCCCAAGAATAAGAATGCTAAGATCCAACCAAATTGGGGACTGTTCATAATCGTCTCTTTTTGTGAGATCATTTCTTGAATACTTGTTGTATCCGTGACGATGGTTAATAGTAATAATCCACCTAACATACTAAGGCCACCAAATACGGTAATCAACATGGATTTTAATGCACCGTATCGAGAACCCTTTCGGTGGTTCCAATAGCCGATTAGTAAGAAGGATGAAAGGGATGTTAGCTCCCAGAAGGTGTATAGTACGTACACATTATCAGAGAAGACAACACCAAACATCGCGGACATAAACATCAATAAGTATAAGTAGAAATGGCCTAACTTCTCGCTCTTATGTAAATAATAAATTGAGTAAAGTACAACGAGCGTACCAATTCCACTAATTAATAATCCAAATAGTAAACTTAAACCGTCCAAATACAAGTCAAAATGAATATCCATGGAAGGTATCCAAGGGTATGTTTTTTCAAAAGGAGAAAAACGAGTACCGACTTGCTGAATAAGGTATACAAATATACTAAAAGGGATGATTAAGACAAACCATCCTGTGTGAATGGAATATTTCCACTTACTTATTAAAGGAATAAAACAAGCTAGAATGAGTGGTAAAAATATTGCGGTTAACATTCAGTATAAATCCTCCCTCGTTATGTATAAAAGCAGGCAACTTTTACCATACGATATCATGATGCGTATATATCCATTCCATTGTAATCAAAATGAGAGGTAGGATTCAACTAAATTCATCTTATAACTAATATTCGGACAATATTGTTATGTGATGATGTGGGAAGTAAGGTATTGAGGGTATAGGGGGGTGACAATCAATAAAAAACCCTACTATGCTTGATATAGTAGGGTTTTAAGGAACTAACTAGAGTATTTAATTAAATGACTTAATGATCGGCGTTGCAGTTCTTCTTCAATCATTTTAATAAATTCCGCACTTAATTTTAAATCATTCGCTTTGTAGTAGGATTCAATTAACAGTTCGTCTGATAAATGTTCCATAGTGATGGCCTGTTCGATCCAGGCTTCTCACCTCCCGCACAAGAATGAAATTGGAAATGCATTTAAAAAGCCGTTATGATTATCTGTCTATTTTTATATCAATTATTTGTGTCAAACATCTGTAAGTATTTAGCGTATGTATAATTTATCATGAAAGAGTGCCCCCTACAACTGCCTAGATATCCACATAAACTTGTATATAACTTGTGAATAACTTGTGGGAAAAATAAACGGTCCCACGTATGTCACTGTGGGTTTTGTGTATGAACTTATCCACAAGGAGAAAAATGCAAGAATTTGTCGAACGGTTTTTAGAAACAATGAACGTTTTTTTGCATATGTTACATGTCTATATTTCAAATAACACTTAAAAATGAATAAGAAATACAAAGTTTCTTTTGAAAGGGAATACTAAATTGTATATCATGAGGAAGTGGTCCATTAAGAGGCTACAGATTGTAAATTGAGGTGAACGTTGTGTTAAAAATGTTCTTGCCGGATGAGCATGTTCATTCTATTTTTGAAATTCGTCCAGATGATTTAAAAGAAAAAGGGATAAAAGGAATCATAACAGACTTGGATAACACTCTCGTGGCGTGGGATCAGAAGGATGCCACGAAAGAAGTAGAGCAGTGGTTCAAATTAATGAAAGAAAACGATATTCAAGTTACGATTATGTCTAATAATAATGAAGAGCGTGTTACAAGTTTTTCGGAACCTTTAAATATTCCGTTTATTTATAGTGCTCGGAAACCTTTGGGACAAGCTTTTCGTCAAGCACGTAATGTAATGAAGCTAGAAAAGAAGGAAATAGTGGTTGTTGGAGATCAATTATTAACAGATGTACTCGGAGGGAATCGAGCTAATCTCTATACCATCTTAGTTGTACCAATTGTTCAAACAGATGGCGTTTTGACGCGTATTAATCGTAAAGTTGAACGCCGTTTACTTAGTTGGTTTCAACGAAAAGGGTACATCTCATGGGAGGAAGAAAGATGGAAAAAATAATTTGTCAGGGGTGCGGTGCTGAAATTCAGACTGAAGATCCGAATGCGGTAGGATATGCTCCTGCATCAGCTCTAGAAAGAGAAGACATCATATGTAAGCGGTGCTTTCGCTTAAAACATTACAATGAAGTTCAAGATGTTGATCTGACTGATGATGATTTCCTACGTATGCTAAATGATATAGGAGCAATGAATGGAATCATTGTTAAAGTAATTGATATTTTCGATTTCAACGGGAGCTTTATAAATGGACTGCCCCGATTTACAGGTGAAAAGCCAATCATCCTTGTAGGGAATAAAGTCGATTTATTACCGAAGTCCATTAACCCAAACAAAGTAAAACAATGGATGCGTCGTTCTGCTAAAGAATTAGGTCTAAAGGTTAGTGATGTTTTCTTAGTATCCGCAAAATCTGGTACTGGGATGAAGGAAGTTGCTGAAGGTATCGAATCATTAAGAAGAAATAAAGACGTTTATGTAGTTGGGTGTACGAATGTAGGGAAATCTACATTTATTAACCATCTAATTCATGAAACGACGGGAGAAAAAGAAGCTATTACAACTTCTTATTTCCCTGGCACTACACTAGGATTTATCGACATTCCTTTAGATGAGAAGTCTTCTTTATTCGATACACCAGGAATTATTAATCATCACCAGATGGCACATTATGTATCTGAAAAAGATTTAAAAGTCATCACGCCACAAAAAGAAATTAAGCCAAAAGTGTACCAGCTAAATGAAGGACAAACGCTATATTTTGGTGGTTTAGCCCGTTTTGATTTTGAAAAAGGTGAAAAAAGCTCATTTGTGTGTTACTTCTCAAATGATCTAATGATACACAGAACGAAATTAGAAAAAGCAGATGAATTATATAAAAACCATGTAGGCGAAATGCTTACACCACCTAGTCCGGAAGCTGTTGAACAGTTGCCTACTCTTCAACCAAAAACGTTTCATGTAGAAGAAGGAAAAACGGATATTGTCTTTTCTGGCCTGGGATGGGTAACCGTACCTGAGGGTGGTGTCACCATTACAGCTCACATTCCTGAAGGTGTACGTGTATCATTACGTCCTTCCTTAATTTAATAGTGCGGAGGTGAATTTAGCGATGAGTTATTTCTTTGGACTCGTGGGGTATCCTGCAGCTCATTCTCGGTCGCCGTGGATTCATAATCAATTTCTTAATCAGCAACAGAAGCAAGGAATCTACAGAGTATTTGAGACACCCCCAGATGAGTTCGCATCTACACTGGAAGCAATGAGAACATTAAAAATAGACGGTTTTAATGTAACTGTACCCTACAAGGAGAGAATTTTATCTTTTTTAGATGAGGTTGACCCTTATGCTAAAATGATTGGGGCAGTTAATACAGTTCATTTAGAAAATGGTAAATGGATCGGATATAATACAGATGGAAAAGGGTTTATCAGATCGTTTAAAGAATCCTACCCTAGACATTCATTCCCAGAAATGAAAGTGCTCTGTATAGGGGCAGGAGGGGCAGCGAAAGGGATCTATCGAGCTTTAGTAGAAGAAGATACATCTAGTGTCGATATCGCAAACAGGTCTCAACAACGTGCGGAAGAAATGTTAGATCTAAAATCTTCTGAAACAAACACATCGATTTTGACCTTAGAAGAAGCTGAAGAAAAATTGCCTGAGTATGATATGATTGTTCAAACCACATCTGTTGGAATGACACCAAATGAAAAGCAAAGCATTCTATCTTTAACTCATGTTCATCCGGATACGGTTGTATGCGATATTGTATATCGACCCATGGAAACGGCTTTCTTAAAAGAAGCTAGAGAGCGTGGTGCGCATGTTTTATATGGTCATGGAATGTTGTTATACCAAGCAGCGTTGTCTTATGAAATTTGGACATCCTCTGTTTTAAAGGCTGAATTACTTCTAGAGAAATTCGAACAACAATTGAAAGGTGAGGAACCATGTTAACAGGAAAACAAAAACGATTTTTGCGCTCGAAAGCACATCATTTAAACCCAATATTCCAAGTAGGAAAAACAGGTGTAAATGACAATATGATTCAACAAATTAACGATGTGCTAGAAAAGCGCGAACTAATTAAAGTTAGTATTTTACAAAATAATTTTGACGATAAAAATGAAGTGGCACGTGAATTGGCAGAAGGTACAAATGCACATGTCGTACAAGTCATTGGAAATGTCATTGTCTTATATAAAGAATCAATTGAGCATAAACAAATTGTTTTACCTTAAAGGAGTTAAGCATGAGAAAAGTAGGTTTACTGGGGGGGACATTTGACCCTCCTCATATCGGGCATTTGCTCGTAGCTGAAGAAGTGTTTCAAGCACTTGGGCTTGATGAGGTATGGTTTGTGCCGTCTCATGACCCACCACACAAAGAAGCTTCAAATACAAATGTGGAACATCGAGTGGAAATGACCCAACTAGCGATCAAATCGAATCCGCATTTTAATGTGAGCACGATTGAAATGGAGCGTTCTGGCATTTCTTACACTTATGACACAGTTAACGAATTGATTCGTCAATTTGAAGATACAATATTCTACTTTATTATTGGTGGAGATCAAGTAGAGTATTTACCAAAATGGCATCGAATTGATGAATTAGTTGAACTGGTCACATTTGTAGGGGTTAAAAGAAGAGGTCACGAATTGAAAAGTCCTTATCCTATTGAAAAAGTGGATATTCCGATGTTCGAGGTATCGTCAACATTAGTGCGAGATAGGATTAAATTCGGAGGCTCAACGAAGTACTTACTGCCAGAAGGTGTGGAATCTTATATAAAGGAGCATAATTTATATGAATAGAGAAGAAGCTTTAGCTCTTGTTAAGCCTCATTTAAAGCAAGAACGATATGATCATACGGTCCGCGTTATGGAAACAGCCATTCAACTTGCTCAAACGTATGGGGTAGATGAGGAAAAAGCTGAGATTGCTGCAATCTTTCATGATTATGCTAAATATCGACCGATTACAGAAATGAAGCGTTGGATTGAATCAACGTACTTACCAAAAGACTTACTTCATTACCACCATGAACTATGGCATGGTCCTGTAGGGGCTCTTTTGGTGGAACGAGAGATCGGTCTTAAAGATAAAGAAGTTCTTGAAGCAATTCATTATCATACAACAGGTCGAGCTCATATGACCAAGCTTGATAAAGTCATTTTCTTAGCTGACTATATTGAACCTGGACGAAAATTTCCAGGGTTAGAAGAAGTCCGCAAAAGTTCTTGGGAAGATTTAGATTATGGGTGTTGGATGGCTTCTAAAAATACGATTGCCTTTTTAATGAGTAAGAGCCAACCAATTTATCCGGAAACATTTCATGCCTATAATGCATTGACGAATAAAATTAAAGCGTAACCTATGGAAGGAATGGTTAAATGGAAAGTAAGGAACTAATGCAGCTTGCCGCACAAGCATGTGAAGATAAGCGTGGAGAAGATATTGTCGTGATGGACATGAAACATGTGTCCCTTATTTCGGATTACTTCTTAATCTGTCATGGTACAAGTGAAAGACAAGTACAAGCTATTGCACGTGGCATCAAACAAGAAGCAGAAGAAAAAGGGATCGAAGTAAAAAGGTTCGAAGGTTTTGAACATGCACGTTGGATCCTTATTGATTTAGACGATGTCGTTTGTCATGTTTTCCATGAGGATGAACGTGGTTATTATAACCTTGAACGCCTTTGGGGCGATGCACCAACTTATACGTTCCAAGACATCGCACCAGATCAAGCTTAATGATGAGCTATGGTCGTTTTGCAGAAGTGTATGACACTTTAATGAAGGATGTCCCTTATGAGCAATGGGTTCAGTTTACAAATAGAAGAATCAAAACTTATTGCTCGAATGCGGGTTCAATTCTTGATTTAGGTGCAGGCACAGGTGAAATCACGATACAATTAAGTGCGCAAGGTTATCATGTATCAGGTGTTGACCTGTCTGAAGAGATGCTTTCGATTGCTGAACGTAAGAGTAATCTTCATAACCAATCGATCCAATGGCTTAAACAAGATATAACGAATCTAGAGGTTCCCGGAATGTATGATATCATAGTTAGTTACTGTGATGTATTGAATTATATTACGGATGATCAAGACGTACAGAAAGTCTTTCAGAGTGTCTATGATTCATTAGAACCTGCAGGACTTTTCATGTTTGATGTTCACTCGATAGGATATGTGGAACATGTTCTTAAAAATCAAACCTTTGGCGTAGTGTATGACGAGGTATCCTATATTTGGTTTTGTGATGAAGGAGAAACGCCTCATACCGTTCATCATGATTTAACCTTTTTTGTCAAGAACGATCAAAATTATGAGCGCTTTGATGAGTACCATACGCAACGCACATATAGTGTCGAGGATTACTCGCAATGGTTAAAAGAGATAGGTTTTACAATTCAAGGAATACATGCTGACTTTGCAGATGAAGCGGGTTATGATGAACTAGAGAATGATCGTATATTTTTTGTTTGTCAGAAACCAAATTAAAATAAAAAAGACTATATAAATAAGTAGTTCAGTTATGGCATTTGTAACCTTAATTGAACTATTTTTTTGTGTAGAAAATATCTCTATAAATGTAAAAAAAGAGCATCAAATTGCTTTGGCAATTTAATACTCAACTCTCCGATGTACTGGGTTCTCTATTTTTTTATGAATGAAGCAGGAAAATCTACTGAAATGTGGAATTAATATCTTATCCCATTTCCTGCTCTCGAATTTCGCGCTTATCTTTAGCATATTTATGATGAGTGCGATGGAATAGCAAATTAAACATGTTACCAATTTCTCGTTCTAATACTGCAATACCTTCTCCTGTCACACCACCCTTAACACATACTTTCTCTTGTAATGTTCTGAGAGAGTAATGACCATCCTCAATTAACTTTCCGAACCCAATCATCATTTCTGTCATCATAATTGTAGCTTCTTCTTCGGTAATCTCTGTCTCTTCACACGCTGCTTGTATGAACCTTTGTATTAAATAGCTAAAAAAGGCAGGACCACAAGAAACAATGTCTGATGAGACCCTCGTTATTGAATCCTTAATTTCTACAGGTCTAGAAAACACCTTACAACTTTGTGTTAAGTATCCCTTCATAACTGGCTCTACAGAATCTCCAAAAGTTAATAGGGCCACACCTGAAAGTGCTCGGTTCGTGATACTTGGTACTAAACGAGCAACTTGGCATGGAACAAGCTTCTCCAAATCCTCAACAGCATATGGACTCGTAATTGAAACTAAGCACTGCTGCTTAGATAATGTAGGCTCCAATTTGATTAAAAGGGGGTGAATATCTAAGGGCTTAACACATATGAATACTAAATCTGTTTTTTCTGCGATAGAGGCAGCATTTTCGCAAACATGTATAGCAGGATAGTTTTTTTGAATGGCATAAGCCTTTTCAAGTGTTCTATTGGTGATATATAAGTCTTCTTGATCGATCATACCAGATTCTAGCCAAGCTTCTGCTAAGATCGTCCCCATGTTTCCCGTTCCGATGATTCCCCATTTCATCCTACATCCCCTCCTTTACAACACGGTCTTTTTACATTCTATGTTCCCTTAACAAATATATGAAAGTAGGTGGTACGTTTATGAAAAGAATTCCAAACTACGTCTTAACGCTCTTGGTTTTGTTCAGCTTTATAGGTTTATTCTTCTGGCAGCAAGATATGCCTTCAGATCAAAAAGTGCTGAAAATGGAACAAAAGAATCAGAGTGAATATGATGTTGCTGATTCGAAAAGTGAACGGAAAACAAAATTTTCAATTGTTGTTGATGTGAAAGGTGAAGTGAATCAACCAGGAGTTTATGAGCTTGAAGAGGGGAGAAGGGTTCAGGATGCCATAATGAGAGCTGGAGGGATGACTGACCAAGCTGATCCTCTTTCGGTTAATCTGGCTCAAAAATTAATGGATGAAATGGTTGTGTATGTTTCTGCTGAAACCTTAGTGGAAGTGGTGAATGGCTCTTACGCTGATAAGTTATCCATAAATCGAGCCTCACTTGAAGAATTGATGAATTTATCTGGCATCGGAGAAGTAAAAGCTAAAAAAATAATTGCTTATAGAGATCAATATGGCCCTTTTAAATCTGTGGACGACCTCTTAGAGATTAGAGGGATAGGTAGTAAAACGTTAGAAGGGTTTCGCGAGGATGTTCGTGTTCCTTGAGCTTATTGACGAGCCTATTGGAAGGCAGTACACTTAATGAGAAAATTCCGAAAAGGTGGTTTTGTAGATGAAACGGATTTCCTGGGATCAATATTTTATGGCACAAAGTCATTTGTTAGCTTTACGTAGTACATGTGAACGTTTAGCTGTAGGAGCAACGATTGTACGGGATAAACGTATTATTGCGGGTGGATATAACGGGAGTGTCTCAGGAAGTGTTCATTGTATTGATGAAGGCTGCTATGTCATTGATGGTCACTGTGTTCGTACCATTCACGCAGAGATGAACGCCTTATTACAATGTGCGAAATTCGGCGTACCAACAGAGGGATCAGAGGTATATGTAACTCATTTCCCATGTATTCACTGTTGTAAAGCTCTTATACAAGCTGGAATTAAGAGTGTGTATTATGCGAAGGATTATAAAAACCATCCATATGCTGAAGAATTATTTAAAGACGCAGGTGTCCATGTGGAAAAAGTGGAACTAGAAGATCTTGTTGTAGATACAAAATCACAAGAAAAGCTACAATACATAAATGATTTAATTGACCATTTAGAAGAAAGTAATGTTTCCTCAGATAAAATTCACACTTTACGTCAGGAAGCTGCATCATTATTTGCGCCACGTAAAGGTTAATACTTGTTGTATAGAGGGAGGAGGTGAAGGGATGAATGGGTATTGGCATTATGTTGCCATATCAGGACTCCTTGGATTTGCTCTATCCATTCAAAGCCATTTGGGTTTTTTTATTGCAACCATCTTATGTCTAGGATTGTTACGTTGGTACACCCTCCCTAAGCTCCCTCTATTCATTTGTGTGGTCTCTATGGTTCTTCCGTTATTAATGAATCATTACACTTCACCATCTATCAAGCCTTTCCCCTCTGATAAACAATATTGGTCAGTAACCGTTACGAGAGCTCCAGAAATTAAATCGGATTATATTCGTTTTGAAGCTATAGAAAAAGAAACAGAAAGAAAGTGGCTAGTTTACTCCTTTGACCTCTCACATTTATCCTCTGCCTTTCAATACGGTGCCACATGTGCATTTACAGGTACTCCTAAAAAACCAGAACAAGCTCGTAACCCTGGAGTATTTGATTATCGGGAATATATCTATTCTAAAGGTCTTCAAGGACTTATCGTGATTAATGATGACAAAGTCGTTTGTAGTAAAGGGACACTCTTCTCAAAAATATTTCAGTGGAGACAAACCATTATTGCTCATACCCAAGAGGCATATAGTAAAAAAACAGCATCTTGGATCAATGCTCTCGTATTTGGTGATGACCAGTATCTTTTAAATGAAGAAGTTGAATCTTTTCAACGATGGAATTTATCTCATTTACTTGCGATTTCAGGATTACACGTTGGTCTTTTCATTGCCTTCTTTTCTTATACAGGGATCCGTTTTGGTATCTTAACCAAGGGAAAGGTGAAAGTAATGATTATGCTCTTTTTACCGGTATATTCTGTTTTAGCGGGAGGGGCTCCTTCTGTGCTGAGGGCCACTTTAATGGCTGAAGCGGTTATTCTTATGACGTTTCTAAACCAACGATGGCGGATTACAGATGTATTGAGCATTATTGTTCTCTTCACCTTATGGTTTAATCCTTCACTTTTATTTCAGTTAGGGTTTCAATTCTCATTTGTTGTTACATTCTCGCTTTTACTCTCCAAACCAATCTTCACTCAATACAATTCCTTCATATTTTCGCTTCTTCGTGTAAGTTTTATTAGTCAACTTGCGATTCTCCCCATTCAATTGGATACGTTTTATTCCTATAATCCTCTTTCCTTAATTATGAACTTGTTGTACATTCCTATTTTTTCGTTTCTTATATTACCATTATGTCTCTTTTTAGTTTTGTTTTCTTTTTTTCAAGGTGTCCTAACGAATTGGGGCGATTTGTTATTTCAAAAACTTCTTAAGCTTTGCATGGATTTATTATTTTTCCTAGATCGGATAGGGTACCTGGAATTGGTTACAGGAGAGCTATTATTTGGTGTAATCATCATGTATTACATTGTATTGATTTTGATGATGCGTCAGTGGACTATATGGAACGAGAAGAAGACCTTTCTTTGGGCGGTTCTGCTTGTATTCGTATTATTGTTTGATGCATGTGTACCTTACTTTTCCAAAGTAGGTCGGGTGACCATGTTAGATATTGGTCAAGGGGATACATTTGTCATTGAGTGGCCCAACCGAGAATATGTGATGATAATTGATGCAGCAGGGGCTGTTAAATCAAACGAAGATGTATTTTCAAAAGTGATTGAACCCTATTTATTGTCAAGAGGTATTGGGGGTGTTGATGTATTGTTGTTAACTCACCATGACGTGGATCATATGGGGAGCGCAGCTAAAGTGATTTCTCGATTTAACGTTAATACGGTCATAACTAGCCCTTATTTTGAAGAGGATAACCAATTTAAAAATCAGGTTACAGTTCGTAAAGGGGATGTCTTTCAAGTGGGAGAAACTTCATTTCATGTCTTACATCCTGACCGAGACATGGAGAGCACCAATGAAAATTCACTTGTGATTCGTTCTCATATTGGAGGGAAATCATGGTTGTTCACAGGGGATATAAGTGGTGACAATGAAAAAATGCTGAATTCAGATCCAGTGGATGTTTTAAAAGTAGCTCATCACGGTAGTCGTTTTTCAACAAATGAAACGTTCTTGCGTAAAATGTCCCCTGAAGTAGCTTGGATTTCGGTTGGAAGGAACAATTCTCATGGACATCCATCTCAAGAGGTAATTGATCGATTAGAACAAGAAAATGTACGAATCATGAGAACAGATCAGTATGGAGCGGTCTACTTTGAATTTTCAGGTGGGACAGGTACGTTTTATAGGCATGAACCATAGGATAACGTATAACGAAAACCATAAAAAAAGAGACTGTCTCGAGAGCAGCCTCTTTTGTCTCATCATACATTAGTTACCAAGTAATCGTACACCTGCACCAATAGCGAAGATGATAAAGAAGAACAAGAATGAGAAAACAAACCCTAAACCTGAATCAATAACATCGTTAGTTGGTGATTGTACTTCTTTTTTAAATTCGTTCACTTTTACCCCTCCTATACCATTTCCTAGTATAAGCGATTACACGAAAAAAATCTATACTAGGTAGAAAATTTCATGTACCTTTCGTATTCCCTTTGTTGACAAGAGTTAACACCCATAGTTTTTACGGATTTGGCTACTCTATAAGTAAGCTAAAAATATCGTTTATAAAACAGTTGCCTAGGGCTGTTTTGTAAACGTTTATATAGATGCCAGGGGGGAATGGAAAGTCCATTTCCCTCTTCAATTCACTCTTGAAAGCCATGCAAATTCCGTATACCATACTCTTATGAGTAGAAATGGAGGAACGACCGTATGGTTTATTTTGATGCATTAAAGAAAATCAAGAAAAAACAGTTTGATCCTGTTTATTTGATATATGGAACGGAGTCTTATTTGATCCAAGACCTTCAACAAGCACTCGTGCAAAACGCATTATCAGAGGACGAGCACGATGTGAATTTATCGGTTTATGACCTTGAAGAAATGCCAATACAAGAGGTCATTATGGATGCTGAAACATTTCCGTTTTTTGGAGACCGAAAATTATTACTTTGTAAAAACCCGAGCTTCTTTAAAGCTAAACCCGATAAAGTTCAGGTTGAACACGATTTAAATGTTCTCCAATCCTATCTCGAGCAACCCGTGGATTATTCTGTGATTGTGTTCATTGCTCCATACGAGAAGGTAGATGAGCGTAAGAAAATTATAAAACAAATCAAAGAAGTTGGACAGGTTATTCCGTGCCAATCTTTTAAAGAATATGAAATGAACGATTGGATTCAATCCATGGCTAAGGAACTACATATAAACTTAGAGTCCCCTGCATTAGAAATCTTTATTCAGGAAAACGGGACCAATTTAATGTCTATTCGTAATGAACTTGAGAAGATGGCTTTATATGTAGGAGAAGGGGGGACGGTAACAAAGGAAGTGGCAGAACTGCTTGCTTCACACAACCCTCAAGCATCAGCCTTTAAATTAGTTGATGCTGTCATGAATCAAAATATTCAACGGGCTATGTTGATCTATAAAGATTTGGAAAAACAAAATGAAGAGCCAATAGGCTTACTTGCATTGCTTGCGTCTCAGTTCAGGTTGATCTTCCAATCCAAACTATTGAAGCAAAAAGGTTATTCTCAAAACCAAATTGCTCAACAAGCAAAAGTAGCTCCATTTGCTGTAAAAATGGCTTTGAAACGTGAAAGAGGCTTTACTGATAAAGAACTCTCCTTGATTATGCAACATTTGACCGAAGCAGATGCAGCGATCAAACAAGGAAAGATGGATAAAACATTAGCCTTTGAAATGCTTCTGTACGAACTAATAAATTTAAAACGATCCACTAGTGCTTAAGAGCGCTGGTGGATTTTTTAATTACTTGTTCCGTTTTAGTCCCCTTACCTGGAAGACTTGGAATCGAGATAATGTGCAGTGGATGTCCGTTGCTGGAAAAAGAAAAAGGGGTTCAGTGAAACGGCAATACTCCTGCGGAAGACCAGCTGAGCCTCCTCATACGCTACGCTCCTTGCGGGGTCTCATCTGCCCTTTCTACCGCGGGAGTTTGCCGTTTCCCTCACCCCTTTGCTTTTATGGAGATTAACGGACCCTAGTTTCTTGAGCAATAAACGTTACGGACATCTGTTCCGTTATTTTGAACTTTTAAGGCATTTCGAGAGTCGTTACGGACATATGGTACCTTATTTGTGACAAATTGGGTTTTTCAAGGTGATTTGATGCAAATAACGGAATAAATGTCCGGAAGCTCTTCATAAAAGTCATATTAAGATCAAATAACGGAACAGATGTCCTTAAGCATCACCTCTCCATATCACTGCGGTTCCGTTCATCACGATTCGGCTAAGGTGGGCTGTGGAACGGGTTGACTCCTCCGGTAGAAAGGGCGAGCGAGATCCCGCAGGAACGTAGTGACGAGGAAGCTCGATCGGTCTTCCGGGGAAAGCAACCCGTTCCACAGCCCGCCGCACTGCATAAACGCAACGGAACCACCCCTCACCAGCTTATTCCAGATAACTGCCATATTACTGAATAAATCCATTAGCAATTTTCTTATAAAACAGATCAAAATAAAAAAACATCTACCTTCGACATAAAGCCAAAAGCAGATGTTTTTACGACCCAAGGCAAGGGCCGTGGTTGTTGGTCATAATAAAGGAATCGTTATTAAGAAGTAAGCTCTTGTACTTTCTTAGAAAGACGAGCTTTTTGACGGTTACCGTTGTTTTTGTGGATAAGGCCTTTACCTACAGCTTTGTCAATTTTTTGAGCAGCTGATTTCAACGCTTCTTCCGCTTCTTGTTTTTTGTTCTCACTTACTAGGTTCTCAACACGCTTCACAGCAGAACGCATGTCTGCTTTGAAAGACTGGTTTTGAGCACGGCTAGCGTTTTGTGTAACAACACGTTTTTTCGCAGATTTAATGTTTGGCATCTATTTTCACCTCCTAAAGAGATTCAAGCCTACTTTAACTTGGAACAAGAGACATTTTACCAAAGCCCGGGCAAGTTTTCAATAGAATTATCAAAGTGTGACAAGTAAATTATCTTGTATGAAAGAATAAGCTGGCGGCAATCCTAATAAAAAAAAGTGGAGGTTTTCATATGTCACTCGATCTGGAGCGTTTCCAAATTCGAACAGACCTTGCTTTAGAAGCTAACGAAATGCTAGCTGAAAAGGAAGAAAAGAAAAATAAAACAGGCCAACAAGGTGTCACAGTTAAGGAACAAGAGGAAGGCGAAGTTAAAGTCACATATGTTGATATTGATGAGTCAGGTGCGGAACGAATGGGAAAAAAGCCAGGCACCTATATCACGATTGAATCACAAGCTATTCGAAACCATGATACGGAACTAGAGCACCACACAGCATCCATTTTTGCAAGAGAACTAGAAGGTATTATAGGAAAAGCGAACCTTCCTAAAGATGCTTCTTGTTTAGTCGTAGGATTAGGAAATGACAATGTCACACCAGATGCGCTAGGGCCAATGGTGGCTGAAAAACTTCTAGTAACCAGTCACTTATTTGAGCTACAACCTGAGAGAGTTGATAAGGGCTTTCGTCCAGTATCATCAGTAACACCTGGAGTTATGGGGGTTACAGGGATTGAGACAAGTGACATTATTTTTGGGGTTATTGAAAAAGTGAAGCCGGACTTCGTCATTGCTGTTGATGCATTGGCAGCAAGGTCTATTGATCGGGTGAATGCAACGATTCAAATCTCTGATACAGGTATCCATCCAGGATCAGGGGTTGGGAATAAACGAAAAGAATTAAGTGTAGACACGCTTGGAATTCCGGTGATTGCAGTAGGAGTTCCGACGGTTGTAGATGCGGTCACCATTACGAGCGATACGATTGACTATGTATTGAAACACTTCGGACGTGAATGGAATACAAAAGATGATCCATCAAAAGCCCTCACACCAGCCGGAATGGATTTTGGAGAAAGAAAGAAATTAACTGAAGAGGATTTGCCAAGTGATAAGCAACGAGAGGCAATTCTGGGAATGATAGGTGGTCTATCAGATCAAGAAAAAAGAAAGCTTATTCAAGAGGTATTAACACCAATCGGTCATAATTTAATGGTTACACCAAAAGAAGTTGATGGATTCATGAAAGACATGGCTCATGTCATTGCTTCTGGAATGAACGCAGCCTTACATGAGGATGTAGATACGGATACAGAGGACGCGTTTACAAGATAATATAAAAATTAGAAGAAAGGTTCTACTCTCTCTTTTATGCTCATATAGATTTACTAGAGTTGCTAGAAATGAGCAGAGGGAGTGGAACTCGTGTCTAAGAAGAATTTTTCTTTTATTCATAAAGAGTTAAAGAGTTGGTACAAACGAAGCGGTGTATTTCTGTTTTCTGTCATAGCCTTGTTTTTGTTAATTGGGTTGTTAACGTCAATTCAACCTGCTTATAGATTATCTTCTTCTTCTGTTCACCATTTGACAGGTCAAATTTCAGGAAGGTCTTTTCTTCACTTGATGGGAATGGAAAATCGTCTTTATAAAGAAGCATACCCTGAAGATCAAGAGGAAATTGATGTTACTCAGCTCGTTTTCCAAAGTGCTACCTCTATTAAACCCGATGATCCAAGGTCTTTACTAGGGAGAGAACTACCTGGGTTTGCAGCTTATGATGGGAAGATCATAGTGGCAGGTGAGGGAACAGATTATACGAATATGCCGATTGAGTCTTCACCCCCAATGGAAGTGTTTGAGGAAGAAAAAGAAGCTGTCATAACCGATGATGAAACTCCTGATCCACCTAAAGCTGAAGAAAAAGAGCCAGTTCAGACAACTGGCGAACGTGATGTTGTATTTATATATCATTCTCATAACCGCGAGTCCTTCTTACCTCTACTTCCACCAGGGACAGTCGCCGATGATGCCTATCATTCAAAGGCGAATATAACCATGGTTGGTGATAGGCTTAAGAAAAGTTTGGAGAATAATGGGATAGGTACAAATATTGATAAATCGGATATAACTGGAAAGTTATTAAATAATGGGATGAAATATTACGAATCCTATGAAATGTCTAGACCGGTCGTTGCACAAGCTATAAAGCAAAATGATAACCTCCAATTCTTTTTTGACCTTCATAGAGATTGGCATTCGGACAAGTCCTTCACATCTAAAGAGATAAATGGTAAATCTTACGCTCGCTTGTTCTTTGTAGTTGGTGGGGATAATCCGAATTATGAAAAGAATGCCAAATTAGCTTGGGATTTACACAAACTGCTCGAAAAGAAATATCCAGGGATCAGTCGAGGTGTGACAGAGAAAAAAGGTCAAGGAACAAATGGTGTATTTAACCAAGATCTTTCAAGTAATTCAATCGTAATTGAGTTCGGTGGAGTAAGCAGTAATTTAGAGGAACTATATCGAACAGCTGATGCATTTGCAGAAGTCTTTAGCGACTACTACTGGCAGGCTGAAAAAGTGAACGGTAATTAAGGAGCTGAGCCTAAATGGTACGAATGACAATGACATTTCTTGTGATGGTGATCTTATTTTTAGGTGGTGTGCTGGTTGGAATGAACCAAGCTAGCCAAGGAATGATAAAAATGCGTGGGTTCGAAAGTGAAACATTTCAAGAAGCAGTTCAAACTCGTCATGTCGATACTGGGAAAGTAGAAGTTAAAGTACTAGGTCAAGATTTTCAACAAGTGTCAATGGACGAGAAGCAAAAAAAGTATGAAGAGTTACAATCTAGCCATGGAATCCAAAAGGTAGCGGTTACGCTCGAAAAGTCAGTACAATGGTTGTACAATCAAATGATCATGGTCGTTTATCAATTTGTACAAGTATTCTTTTAATACGATTGATTGTAAAATAAGGCGCTTGTCTACATACTAAGACAAGCGCCTTATTAATGCCGATTATCATTATCTTAAACCGAGTTTAAGCTTGTAAAAATTTCTTATACAAGGGCCCATTTATAATAGGATCATGGACTTTTCGTTGAAGTATCCCTATTCCATTGCTATAATCTAAGCTAGCGATTGTTGCGGTATAAAGTAGGAGTGATGAATGTGAGTAACAACCCAATTAAACAAGAAAATGTGCGTAATTTTTCGATTATCGCTCATATAGACCACGGCAAATCAACTTTAGCCGATAGAATTTTAGAAAGAACAAAAGCTTTAACTCAACGAGAAATGAAAGAGCAATTTCTTGATGCTATGGACTTAGAACGTGAACGTGGTATTACAATTAAGCTAAATGCGGTTCAGTTGCGTTACGGAGCAGCAAATGGTGAAGATTATTTGTTCCACTTAATCGATACACCGGGTCACGTAGACTTTACGTATGAGGTATCTCGTAGTTTAGCTGCTTGTGACGGAGTTCTTTTAGTGGTGGATGCTGCGCAAGGAATTGAAGCTCAGACGCTAGCGAACTTATACTTAGCGCTTGATAATGATCTTGAAATCATACCTGTTATTAATAAAATTGATTTACCAGCAGCAGATCCAGAACGTGTAACAAAAGAATTAGAAGATTTATTAGGTGTAACGAAAGATGAAGTCATTCACGCTTCAGGAAAATCTGGAATTGGAATCGACGATATTCTAGAAGCGATCGTAGAACGCGTTCCAGCTCCAGAAGGTGAGCCAGAGGATCCATTGAAAGCACTTATCTTTGACTCATTGTATGACCCTTACCGAGGCGTTATCGCTTCGATCAGTATTAAGGAAGGTACAGTTCGCGTTGGTCAACGTATTCGTATGATGCAGACGGAGAAAGAGTTCGAAGTCACTGAAATTGGTGTATTTAATCCTAAACCAACCCCTAAAGATTCCCTGACAGTAGGGGATGTTGGATATTTAACGGCTTCTATTAAAAATGTGAGTGATTCTCGTGTGGGTGATACGATTACATCTGCTGAGCGACCAGCTGCTAAACCGTTACCGGGTTATAAGAAAATGAATCCAATGGTGTTCTGTGGAATCTTCCCAGTTGATGCTTCAAACTATAATGACCTTAGAGAAGCGCTTGAGCGATTAGAGTTAAATGACTCTTCTCTACAGTACGAAGCAGAAACATCTCAGGCACTAGGCTTTGGTTTCCGTTGCGGATTCCTTGGTTTACTACACATGGAGATTATTCAAGAGCGTATTGAGCGTGAATTTGGCATTGACCTTATTACAACAGCGCCAAGTGTTATTTACGAAGTAGAGCTAACAGATGGCGAAACGATTACCGTGGATAATCCATCTATGATGCCAGATACACAATCTGTATCAGAAGTGCGTGAACCATTTGTGAAAGCAACAATAATGGTTCCTAACGAGTATGTTGGTTCTGTTATGGAGATTTGTCAGGCAAAGCGTGGCGCCTTTCAGGATATGCAATACCTTGATGATAACCGTGTGAATATTACGTATGAGATTCCACTTTCAGAGATCGTGTACGACTTCTTCGATCAACTAAAATCTCAAACGAAAGGGTACGCATCCTTTGACTATGATCTGGTCGGTTACCGTCCATCAAACCTAGTCAAAATGGATATCTTGTTAAACAATGATACGATCGATGCTTTATCCTTTATTGTTCACCGTGACTTCGCTTATGAGCGAGGAAAAGCCATTGCAAATAAGTTGAAGGATCTTATTCCAAGACAACAGTTCGAGGTACCAGTTCAGGCAGCGATTGGGAATAAGATCGTGGCTCGTTCAACCATTAAAGCTATGCGTAAAAACGTTCTTTCAAAATGTTACGGCGGTGACATTTCACGTAAACGTAAACTTCTTGAAAAGCAAAAAGAAGGTAAAAAGCGTATGAAAATGGTTGGTTCTGTTGAAGTTCCTCAAGAGGCATTCATGGCCGTTCTTGAAATGGATTCTGACAACGATTAAAAGTCAATATCGAGCTTACCAGCAATTAGATGATTTATGATTAATGAACAATATTAAATATCTATACAAAAACCGCAGGATGTTATTCTTGCGGTTTTTAAACTTTTTAAAAGGAACGTGACAAGTATGATATCTTCAGCGTATATTCATATACCGTTTTGTAATTATATATGTCATTACTGTGATTTTACCAAGTTCTTTTATAACAAAGAGCTAGCTGACCAATATCTAAAAGCTTTAGAAAATGAGATGGTTACAGTAGTAGGGAAGAATCAGCAAACTGTAAACACGATCTATGTAGGAGGAGGTACTCCTACAGCCCTCTCTTATGAACAGCTTGAGGTATTATTGAACGTGATAGCAGATTCATTTGATGTAATGTCTTGTCCTGAATACACATTTGAGGCAAATCCAGGTGAGTTTGATGAACGAAAGTTAGCTCTCTTAAAGCAATATGGAGTAAATCGTATATCATTCGGAGTACAGGTGTTTGATGATCAGATGCTTCAAAAACTTGGTCGAAATCATACAGTTGCAGATGTTTATGAAAATTTACGTCATTTTGAAAAACAAGATTTTCAAAATGTATCTGTTGATTTGATGTATGGGTTGCCAGGGCAGACCTATAAAGACTTTGAATCATCAATAAATGAAGCGATAGGGTTAGGGTTACCGCATTACTCTTCCTATTCGCTACAGATTGAACCTAAAACCGTCTTTTATATGCGAAATAAAAAAGGGAAGATTACGAAGCCTGTGGAAGAGGAAGAAGCAGCAATGTATGAGTTACTTCTTAATAAGATGGAGTCAAATGGCATATATCAATATGAAATTAGTAACTTTGCGAAACCGGGTTTTGAAAGTCAGCATAACTTAACGTATTGGAACAATGATTTTTATTTTGGTTTCGGTGCTGGCGCTCACGGTTATTTACCAGGGAAGCGTACGGTTAACATGAAGCCATTGAATCATTACAATAAGAAAGCTTTAGAAGATGGACTGCCAAGATTGCATGAAGAGACTGTTGAGAAACGAGATGCAATTGAGGAGCAAATGTTCTTAGGTTTACGTAAAACAGCAGGTGTGTCTAAAGAAGCCTTCGAAAATCGTTTTGGATTAACTATAAATTCTTTATATAGTAAGGAATTAGATTATCTAAAAAGGAAAGAATGGATAGAGGAGAATGAGGAAACGATTCGCCTTACAAAGCAAGGTCAGCTGTTCGGAAACGTAGTCTTTCAAGAATTTTTATTAGAGGATGAAATACTGTAATTAAATATCGTTGACAAGGTGAATCGCATTTGATAACTTATTATTAGATTTAGCACTCACATTATTCGAGTGCTAACAGAGGTGATCATCATGTTAACAGAAAGACAATTGCTCATATTACAAGTGATTATTGATGATTTCATCCAATCTGCGCAACCTGTAGGATCCAGGGCGATTTCCAAAAAGGATGAAGTGTCTTTTAGTTCGGCAACAATTCGCAATGAAATGGCTGATCTTGAAGAGCTTGGTTTCTTGGAGAAAACCCACTCTTCTTCAGGGCGGGTACCTTCTGAGAAAGGCTACCGTTTCTACGTAGACCATCTCATGTCACCATTTGATCTGCCTAAGAATGAGAAATCGTTTATTCAACAGGCTTTTGCCAATCAATTGTTAGAGTTTGAAAAAGTGGTGCAGCAATCTGCTCGAGTGTTATCAGACCTAACAAACTATACATCCATTATTCTTGGACCTGAGGTTTATGAGACAAAGTTAAAGCAACTGCAGATCATATCTCTTTCTGATCACACAGCTGTTGCCATACTTGTTACCAATACAGGTCACGTGGAGCATCGTTCCTTCACAATCCCTGTTCGGATTGAACCTCATGATCTTGAGAAAATGGTTAATATCCTAAATGAGCGTTTGCAGGGTGTCCCGATCATCCACCTTAATCGAAAATTGAGAACAGAAATTGCTTCCCTTCTTCGTAAGCATACACATGAATCGGACAAAGCTTATGAATATCTACAAGCAGCTCTTTTTGAAGAGCAACCCGTTAAGTTGTATGTGGGTGGAAAGACAAACATCCTTATGCAACCAGAATTTAAGGATATCGATAAAATTCGTTCCTTATATTCCATGATTGAGGAAGAAAATGAAATTGCTCATCTTCTTCGTCATGACTCACAGGATATAAAAGTTTCGATTGGACAAGAGAATGAAATTGAAGCGATGCAGGATTTAAGTATTATTACTGCTTCTTACTCATTAGGTGATGAACAAATGGGAACGATTGCGTTATTAGGGCCAACGCGGATGGAGTATTCCAAAGTGATTTCCTTACTGAACCTGCTTTCTAACCGAATGACAAAAACGTTTCATTCATGGTATCAGGATGGTTCAGACGGGGAATAAATGATAGAGTTGGGAGGCCATCTGAATATCCCTCCCCTCTTATTGATGTTTATTGGTTTATGTGAATCGCGTTTTCTGATATATTCGTAATCGGTGTTTAAGACTCGGAAATTCGAGGAGGTGACATACATGGACGAGAACAAGCAACAATCTGAAGAAATGAATCAAACAGAAGATCAGCAAGAAGAAGTCGTTGAAAATCCTGAAGTAGAAATCCTGGAGGAAGAGCAAGAAGAAAGCCAAGATAATCAGGAAGATGCTGAAAAAGCACAACTTCAACAGGAAAAAGACGAAATTCAACAGCGTTTAATTCGCTTACAGGCTGACTATGATAACTTCCGTCGTCGCACTCAAAAAGAGCGCGAAAACGATAAGAAATATAGATCGCAAGATTTAATTAATGAATTGTTACCTGTTTTAGATAACTTTGAACGTGCTCTACAGGTTGAAGTGAAAGAAGATTCTGCACAGAACTTTGTAGAAGGTATGAACATGGTTTATCGTCAGCTTAAGGATGCATTAACAAAAGAAGGCGTAGAAGAGATCCCAGCACAGGGAGAGCCATTCGATCCTCATATGCACCAAGCTGTTATGCAAGTAGAAGATGAAAATTATGATTCAAATGTAGTGGTTGAAGAGCTTCAAAAAGGGTATAAACTCAAAGATCGAGTTATTCGACCTGCTATGGTGAAAGTGAATCAATAACTACATATTGAAGTAAAGGAGGACATTTAATTATGAGTAAAATTATTGGTATTGACTTAGGTACAACAAACTCTTGTGTCGCAGTAATGGAAGGCGGCGAATCAAAGGTAATTCCAAACCCAGAAGGTAATCGTACAACACCATCTGTTGTTTCTTTCAAAAATGGTGAACGTCAAGTAGGTGAGGTAGCGAAACGTCAGGCTATCACAAACCCTAATACAATTCAGTCAATCAAAAGACACATGGGTACAGACTTCACTGTAGAAATTGAAGGTAAAGAGTACACTCCTCAAGAGATCTCTGCAATTATCCTTCAACACATTAAGTCTTACGCTGAAGACTATCTTGGTGAAACTGTAGAAAAAGCTGTTATCACAGTTCCTGCTTACTTTAATGATGCTGAACGTCAAGCTACTAAAGATGCTGGTAAAATCGCTGGTCTTGAAGTAGAACGTATCATTAACGAGCCAACTGCAGCAGCTCTTGCATACGGTATCGATAAAGAAGAAGAAGATCAAACGATTCTTGTATATGACCTTGGTGGAGGTACATTTGACGTATCTATCCTAGACATCGGCGACGGTACTTTCGAAGTAGTAGCTACAGCGGGTGACAACAAACTTGGTGGTGACGACTTTGACCAAGTAATCATCGACCACATGGTTGCTGAATTCAAGAAAGAACATGGCATTGATCTTTCTCAAGACAAAATGGCACTTCAGCGCTTGAAAGACGCAGCTGAAAAAGCGAAGAAGGATCTTTCTGGTGTAGCTCAAACGCAAATTTCTCTACCATTCATCACTGCAGGTGAAGCTGGTCCATTGCACCTAGAAATGAATCTAACTCGTGCGAAATTCGAAGAGCTTTCTGCAGGCTTAGTAGAACGCACTATGGAACCAACTCGTCGTGCTCTTAAAGATGCAAACATGTCTCAAAACGACATTAATAAAGTACTTCTTGTTGGTGGTTCTACTCGTATCCCTGCGGTACAAGAAGCAATCAAGAAAGAAGTAGGTAAGGATCCTTCTAAAGGCGTTAACCCTGACGAAGTTGTAGCACTTGGTGCAGCTGTTCAAGGTGGCGTACTTCAAGGTGACGTTAAAGACGTTGTATTACTAGACGTTACTCCACTATCTCTTGGTATTGAAACAATGGGTGGAGTAACAACGAAATTAATCGAGCGTAACACAACAATTCCAACAAGCCAGTCTCAAGTATTCTCAACTGCTGCTGACAACCAAACAGCTGTTGATATTCACGTACTTCAGGGTGAGCGTGAAATGGCACAAGACAACAAAACACTTGGCCGTTTCCAATTAACTGATATCCCACCAGCACCACGTGGCGTACCACAAATCGAAGTTAAATTTGACATTGACGCTAACGGTATCGTTAACGTAAGTGCGAAAGACATGGGTACGAATAAAGAGCAATCCATCACGATCAAGTCTTCTTCTGGTCTTTCCGAAGATGAAGTTGAGCGTATGGTAAACGAAGCGGAAGAAAATGCTGAAGCGGACAAGAAGCGCCGTGAAGAAGTAGAACTTCGCAACGAAGCAGATCAACTAGTCTTCACAACAGATAAGACGATCAAAGATCTTGGCGAAGCTGTTACGGAAGAAGAAAAACAAAAAGCAGAAGAAGCTAAACAAGAACTACAAACAGCACTTGAAGGCGAAGACCTTGAGCAAATCCGCGAAAAGAAAGACGCACTTCAAGAGCAAGTTCAACAGCTTTCTGTAAAAATGTACGAACAAGCACAACAACAAGCTGAAGCACAACAAGGCGCAGAAGGCGACCAAAGTGCAGAAGACGTTGAAGATGCTGACTATGAAGAAGTAAAAGACGACGAAAATAAACAATAAACCACAGAACGTATTAGCTGATGTGGGAATAAGCTAAAACAAAAAGTCAAAGTCAGGATTATCTTGGCTTTGACTTTTTTAGGCCCACACGACGTGGGTCACCAGGCCGTTGCCACAGGACGTGGCGGTCTTAGGCGTGATTCCTTCAGTAGAAGATTAACAACTTCTGCTGGAATCACTGCCTACCAAAGTTATATGAAGGTAAGGTATCAGCTTCTAATTATTTAGTAGATGAATGCTTTTCACCAACCTTTTAAATAATAACGATGCAAAAATCTCTGATGGATGACATTCCATATTGAGATCAATACTGAACAATGTTAAGATAAACTTTATGTGAGTAGAGATTCGGGAGAGTGATCTTCAGTGAGTAAACGCGACTATTATGAAGTCTTAGGCGTATCGAAAGACGCATCTAAAGACGAAATCAAAAAAGCGTATCGTAAATTAGCGAAAAAATATCACCCAGATGTCAGTGAAGAAGAAAATGCATCTGAAAAGTTCAAGGAAGCCCAAGAAGCTTGGGATGTTCTAGGTGACCAACAAAAGAGAGCACAGTATGACCAATTCGGTCACGCTGGTCAAAATGCCGGTCAAGGCTTCGGAGGTTTCGGTGGTGCAGAAGACTTCGGTGGCTTTGGTGACATTTTTGATATGTTCTTCGGTGGAGGAGGTCGTAGACGCGATCCGAACGCTCCACGTAAAGGTGCAGACCTTCAGTACACGATGACATTAGGTTTTGAAGAAGCGATCTTCGGAAAAGAGACCGACATTCAAATTCCGAAAGAAGAAACATGTGATACTTGTGACGGATCAGGTGCTAAGCCAGGTACTGAACCAGAAACTTGTTCACACTGTAAGGGTGCTGGCCAGCTTAACCAAGAGCAGGACACACCATTTGGTCGTGTTGTAAACCGTCGCGTATGTCATTACTGTCAAGGTACAGGTAAGATTATCAAAGATAAGTGTAATACTTGTGGCGGAAATGGTAAGGTGAAGACACGTAAAACCATTCACATTTCCATCCCTGCTGGTATTGACGAAGGACAGCAAATCCGTGTATCTGGCCAAGGGGAACCTGGTGAGAATGGCGGACCTGCAGGCGACCTTTATGTTGTCGTTCAAATTCGTCCGCACGAGTTCTTCCAACGTGAAGGAAACCACATTTTCTGTGAAATGCCTATCACATTTGCACAAGCAGCACTAGGTGATGAAGTCGAAGTACCAACTGTTCATGGAAAAGTGAAGCTTAAAGTTCCTGCTGGTACACAAGCTGGTAAGACATTCCGTCTGAAAGAAAAAGGTGCTCCAAGTATTCGAGGTACTGGACATGGAGATCAACACGTCAAAATGCGCGTCGTTACTCCAACAAACCTAAACGATCGTCAGAAAGAGCTTTTAAGAGAGTTTCATGAGATCGAAGGGAATGAACCTACAGAAGAACAAAGTGACGGGATTTTCTCACGCATGAAGCGTGCTTTCAAAGGTGAATAAGAAATTAGAGTAAAGTGAGTTGATCATAGTGAAATGGTCTGAAATGTGTATTCATACAACGAATGAAGCGATTGAACCCATTTCAAATATCCTTCATGAAGCTGGTGCAAGTGGAGTGGTAATTGAAGACCCACAAGACCTTGTAAAAGAACGAGATACCTTCATGGGTGAGATGTACGATTTAAATCCCGAAGATTATCCAACGGAAGGTGTGTATGTAAAAGCATACCTTCCTGTTAATAGTTTTTTAGGGGAAACGGTTGATGAAATTAAGCAAGCTATTAATAACTTGTTAATCCATGATATTGACTTGGGTCACAATAACATCACAATCAGTGAGGTTAATGAAGAAGATTGGGCAACAGCTTGGAAAAAGTATTATAAGCCAGTCAAAATTTCTGAGCGTATTACAATTACACCAACATGGGAAGAGTACGAACCTGTCTCCAGTGACGAGATCATTCTTGAGTTAGATCCAGGAATGGCATTTGGAACGGGTACTCATCCAACAACTGTTTTAAGTATTCAAGCGATTGAACAAATTTTACAAGAGAATGATACAGTGATCGATGTTGGTGCAGGTTCAGGAGTGCTAAGTATAGCTTCTGTCTTACTAGGCGCAAAAGAAGTATATGCCTATGATTTAGATGACGTTGCTGTGAAAAGTACAACCATTAACGCCAAGCTAAACAAAGCTGATCAACAAATTCACTCTAAGCAAAATAATTTGTTAAATAACGTTGAAATTGAAGCTGATCTAATTGTGTCCAACATTCTAGCAGAGGTAATTGTTCAATTTACAGACGATGCTTTCCGTTTACTTAAACCAGGTGGACATTTTATTACATCAGGCATTATTCAGAATAAACGAAATGAAGTTAAGGCTAATTTAGAAGAGGCTGGTTTTGAAATTGTAGAAACCAACCAAATGGAAGACTGGACCGCAATCATTGCTCGTAAACCTTAAGAAAAGTAAAAACGAAGAGAACAAAAGGGTAGGCTAGAAGGATAAGGTGATAAATGTATGATGCATTTATTTTCTTACTTTCCCTCTCCATTTGTTCTCTTTATTTAATTGAAATGCAATACTCCAAAGTATGATGGTAAATGAAAGTCTGGATTTTTATTTTCAATTCTATTCCAACATCCAAAATGCGGATTCTTTGTTTCATCACCACACTTATAAAAATTCCCTTCCATTTGTGCTCCCTTTTCTATTTTCAGATCTCTAAAATACTGTTCAAAAAATGAGAATGGAATCGTTATATCAATTTTCCAACATTCAGGTTCGAGTTGAGGCGTTATGCTAATACTTTCACACATTTCTTGATTTAACCTTGTTCTCTGTGTTCTGCTTATCCCCATACCGATCAAACAAGTTCCAAGCGAATTCACCTCAATGTTCACATAACGATCATCTTCAGATGGTTTTGGTTTTATGAAGAATTCGACACAACTATCTTTATATACAGGATCATTGTGCTGGGTATATGTGGATCTAGGTTTTGTTTCATAGGTTGTAAAGTGAATGTGAAGGTGAGAACATGTATAGCATAGTCTTACCTCTGTTACTGGCCCACTTTGTTCATTCCAAGGAAAATCGTTTATAGTTAATTTCTCTAAAGAGTTTAACAACTTTTCATTATAATGATGAACATACTTCAAGGCATATTCTTTCTTCAAAACATCCTCCTCCTTGTATCAAAAAAAGAGCTTAATCCCTCAAGCCCTTTTAATCACGTATAATAGTTTTAAGTACGGATACAGCATTTTTTATTATAGCTTCACCAGTGCCAATAGGAATAGGGAGTGGAAATCCGTATGCTTGATATGCCTCCTCAATTTCATAACCACCGTGTATATAGGATGATTGATCTGCTACGTATCCTAAACTACCGTTTGTATAACCAAAAATGAGAACAGGGTGTTGAGGGAAGGCTTGTTTAACCAACAAGCCTAATTCCACAAAGAATTCTCCAGGCAAAGTTACAAAAAGGATGGGACCGATTCGTCCTACAGAGAGGGAGTAATGGATTTGATGATCTTCATTTGTGTTGTTTAACCAAATGGAACTCCACTTCTCCTTTAACTGAATCATTTTTTGTTGTCCTAGTTTTAATTTGTTTTTATCGATATGTTTCAGTGATTTTAACTCATTGTTTATGGATTGTACCATATCATTTACAGTAAATGTTATGCTCATCTTCATTTGTTTGTATAAAATGGAAAAGTCATGAATGCTTTCCGACTGTTCAATCACTTTTACTACTTCACCAGCTAACGTGTATCCATGACGTTTAGCTTCGGTAAATGTTCGTTTATTAAATGACTTCCCATTTATACTATCATGTGCATGATGGCCAACATTAATATTCCCTGCTGCTCCATTTATAAATAGAACATTAGGGTCTTCATAAATTCGTTCGATAGCTTGATAGAGGTAATAAGGGAAGTCCGCAGATAACTGAACGTTATCTGGTCCTAACACAGTTGGATGACAGGCATAATTTACAACCACGGTTTTTAACTCATTATGATTCGCTTTATAAACAGAAAGGACTAACACCTCTGGATCTGTCATTCCAGTGACTTCTCTTCGGTTTTTACCAACTTCTCTACAAATTCCTTTGCCATACCTCAATTCAACTTCTTCTAAATCCAGTAGTGCTAAATTCACACATTCAGTAGCTTTTTTAACAATATAGTTTATATATTCTTGGCTAACATAACCCAGGTTTGCGTTTTCTAGTGTGGCCGGGCCAGCATGTGTGTGTGTTGTAGAGATCATAACAGAATCTGAATCTACTCCGAAGTGATGTGTCAATGAATCTTTAATTTTATTAATTGTTATACCTTCAAGCCCAATTATATCTAAGCTAAGTAATATTAGTTTAGAGTCATCCTCTTGGAGAACTACTGATTTCATCCATAAATCATCATGAATTCCTTCATAATAACCTTCTCTAGCAATAAATCCTGCCATTTCACAATGAAATGTGGGATTAATACATGTTTTTGAAGTACCCGCATATGTCATGAGCATTCACCTTCTTTAAGATTTATAGAAATGGATAAAAGGTGAATCATAGTGACTTTATTCTCCCTTTAAAACGGTCAATGAATTGATTATTCTGTTCATCTCCTCCAGCAGCATTTCCGCTCATCCAAATAGGTGGTGTTATTCCTTCCTTTACTAATAGTTGGACTGTTTCAGCTACGAGTGAATTTAATAAGAAAGCATTTGCAAATGTAGAAACTGCAGATACCTTTTGATCTAAATTCTCAATCTCCACAACAGCATCTCCAACTTCAACCTTAGAATCTAGTACCACATCAACTAAGTCATGAAGGTTTTTCTTAGATGGATGTCTAGCTACATGATCAAGTGGTGTTTGTTCTGCGTGTTGGACAGAAGTAACTCCAATTAGTTTAACACCTCGTTTTTTTGCTTCTAATGCTGCATCAATAAGTGCAGTGTTAATACCATAGGAGTTAATTAAGATTAATAAATCACCTTTTTGTAATTGGTTATCTTCAATGACAATGTTCCCATAACCAGGGGTTCTCTCTATTGCCATTGATCGAAGAGCGCCATTACTTAATAGAGTCCCTTCATCTAAAATAGCTCCTAAATGCATAAGACCTCCCGCTCGAAAAAAGATTTCCTGGGAGCCTAAATTTGAATGACCTCCTGGGCCGTAGGCATATACAATTTTGTCTTCTTTCACTTGTTCAGCAACCATCAGTGCCGCTTTTTGAACATTTTCTACTTCTTCCTCATGGAGTTTTTCTAAATGCTTCACAATCTTATGGAAATATTGAGTCATTACGGTTTCACTCATTTTTAGTACCTCCTAATATTGTAAAATGCGTCAGTATAACTGTTTAAAAGATATCACTTAATGATTAGAAACATCAATCTATTTTCGAAATAATCACCCTTTTCGGACATTGATACGCTAGCTAATGAGGAAGGTTGCTTTCGCCGCATTTAAAGACACAAAAAGGACGTTGTCTATATATAACACCTTTCATAAACTTTAATTAAGTAATGAATAATATTTAACTTAAATTACTGTTTATCCACTTCTTGTAAGGGGGGTATGAACATAAATGAACAAACTGATAACAGCAATCATTGTAGGGGCAGGTCATAGGAGTTTAATTTATGCATCATATGCCTTACAGCATCCACAGGATTTTAAAATTGTTGGAGTCGTTGAGCCAGATGATAAACGAAGGTCTAATGCAGCAGCAGAGCATGACATTCCAGAAGAACATTGTTTTAAGGGTATAGAAGAGTTACTGGCAAAAGAAAATCCTATAGCTGATGCAGTCATTAACGGTACAATGGATGACATTCATATTAAAACCTCTCTTCCTATCCTAAGAGCAGGTTATGACCTGCTACTCGAAAAACCAATTGGTACGAATGAGAAACAGTTAAACCGTCTTCTAAATACAGCGAAAAAATATGGTCGTAAGGTTATGGTGTGTCATGTGTTACGACATTCACCTTTTTATTCGAACATTAAAAAGAGAGTAGCTAATGATGAGATAGGTGATATCATCAGCATTCAAACTGAAGAAAATGTTAGTTACCACCATATGGCTGTATCTTATGTTCGTGGGAAATGGAATAGTCTTAAGAATTGTCATTCTACGATGTTAATGGCGAAATCCTGTCATGATTTAGACATTATAACTTGGATGAAAGGTGGAGTAGCTCCAGTAAAGGTATCGAGTTTTGGAAGCTTGATGCATTTCAGACCAGAGAAGGCTCCTCATGGGGCGGGGAAGCGTTGTTTAGTTGACTGTGAAATTGAATCAACCTGTCCTTACTCATCAAAGAAAAACTATATTGAGCAAGGTCTTTGGTCCTTTTATGCATGGAAATCTATTGAACATATATCCAACCCTACCGTAGAACAGAAGTTAGAATCTTTACGAACAGATAATCCATACGGTAGATGTGTATGGCATTGTGATAATGATGTTGTCGATCATCAATCCGTATTAATAGAGTTCGAGGATGGTTCTACAGCGACACATAGTATGGTAGGCGGTGCTTCTAAACCTTGTAGAACAATCCATTTGATTGGGACAAAAGGTGAAATATATGGAGTCATGGAGGATGGGTATTATCTCTTGAGACGTCCAAATGCAAAGAAGGGGCATGAATATATAGAAGAACGTATAGTTGTTGATGTTGTTAAGGATTCTCATGGAGGGGGAGATTTATTATTGGTTGAAGATTTTGTGAAGGTTTTGCAAGGTAGAAAACCTTCTTTATCCACAACAACATTAGAAGATTCAATTTATGGCCATTTAATTGGTTTCAGAGCTGACCAAGCAAGGTTAGAACAATCAACAAAAACAATTGAACCCCTGAGTGTTTTTTCATAAGTATATTGGAAAGATCAGGTGATGCTTAGGTGTAGGGAGTGGTATTTTACCTTTAGCCCTACTTTCTTTATATATATCCTCTGTCCGCTAATACCACTATGGAGGAATAGAAAAATTGTTTATTAGAATCTTAACATGCATTCCTAAAAGAACCACTTATATAGCAGGGTAATTCAAAAATAAAGGAGGAGAAGAAAATGTCAAAATTAAAAATTGGAATGATCGGTTTAGATACATCTCACTGTGAGGGATTTGTTAGCTTATTGAATGATTCTAAACAAGATTACTATGTTCATGGTGGAGAGGTCGTAATTGGGTATCCAGGTGGATCTCCTGATTTTGAGCGTAGCTATGGAAGGGTTGAGGGGATTACAGAAACGCTAAAAAATAACTATGGAATTAAAATTGTAAATTCCATTGAAGAAGTAGCTGAGCAAACGGATGCTATCTTACTTACCACAGTAGATGGCAGAATTCATCTGGAGCAATTTGAGAAAATCGTTTCTTATAAGAAGCCAGTTTTTATTGATAAACCATTTGCTGTTTGTACAGATCATGCAAAAAAAATGTTTGAATTAGCGAAAGAGTATGAAGTTCCGTTAATGAGCGCATCATCCTTACGTTATTTAGATAATTTACAAGTTATGTTATCTGAAAAGCAAGGAGAAGCAATCATAGGTGCTGATTGTTTTGGTCCAATAACGTTAGAACCTACGCAAGCTGGGTTGTATTGGTACGGTATTCATTCTGTTGAAATGCTTTATCTCACCATGGGGCAAGGATGTCAGCATGTAACAGCTACCTCAAATGAGGATTATGAGTATGTAGTTGGAGTATGGAAGGATGGACGTATCGGAACAGTGAGAGGAAACAGAAAAGGGAATCGAGAATTTGGTGCAGTCATTCATGGTGAAAAGACATCAAACTTTGTCAATATTCGAGAATGTGAAAAACCTATCACGGCTAGTTTAATGGAGGAAGTGATGACGTTTTTCAAAGAAAAGCAAGCTTCTATTTCTCCGAATGAAACAATTGAAATTATCCGCTTTATTGAAGCGGCCAATGAAAGTAGAGAAACAGGAAAAACCGTTATGTTATAAGGATGAACCTAATTTGAGGATTTTGTACACAATTTTGAATCCGCTTTCAATACTAAAGAGATTGTAGGAATGCGTTTAAAAGGAGTGAGACCAAGTGAGATTTTCGATAATAGGATGTCAACACGGACATATAGGGATTTTCATAAAAGAAATGATTAATTTAGGTCATGAATGTGTTGGCATTTATGAAAAACAAAACGTAAAGTTAGCCGAGTCAGTATCTCAACAGTACGATGTGAAGCTATTAAATGATATGGAAGAAGCACTAGAAGAATCGATAGAAATTGTTGGCTGTGCTGAAATTAACAACAAAAAAATTGATGTCATTGAATTGTGTGAAGAGTATGGGAAGCATGTGATGCTTGATAAACCAGCTGCTACAAATCGAGTTGGGTTAGAAAGGTTAAAAGATGTAATAAAAAGAGGAAATATTCAAGTTGGTATGTTATTAACTGAAAGATTTCGATCTTCTATCTTTACGTTAAAAGAAATGATAGATCAAGGAGATTTAGGTGATGTTATTAACATTTCAATGAGAAAGCCACATCGATTAACACCTGAAAAAAGGCCTTTATGGCATTTTTCGAAAGAACAATGTGGTGGTATTGTGATTGATTTATTTATTCACGATTTTGATTTATTGAGATGGTTAACAGGCAAAGAAGTATTGGATGCTCATGGGTATATGGCAAAAAATATTTTACCAGAGTATCCTGATTTTTATGATTCCTCATCTCTTCATATTCAAATGGAAGATAACATTTTGGCCCACTTATATGCGGATTGGTTTAATCCAGAAAAAAGTTGGACCTGGGGAGATTGTCGGATATTTGTAACAGGAACAAAGGGGATAGTTGAACTTCGTCTAGAGGGTGATCCTCTTGCTAGTAAAGAAGAGTTGCTGCTTAAAGTGACGAATGAAGAGGAGTTTAAACAAGTTAATCTACACTCACCTTTCTTAAACATTACTGAGGATTTCTTAAATCGATTAGCAGGGGAGTCATCTATACTGAGTCATGATGATATTCTAACGGCTACTCAACACACGATTGAGGCAGATGAAAAGGTAAAAGTCATGAACCGGTTCCATTAACAGGGGAGTTAGTAAATACTGTTGGGAATATGAGGGGTTACATTGAGATGGGAAAAAGGGATTATTAAAGTAAACAATGTAGAGTCACAGGACTCGACTAGAATCACGATATGTTCAGACTGGGCACCACGAGATCAATATGAATATATTATGGAAAATGATCCTACTCGTATATACGGTGATTTGTTACCTGTTATTCAAACTAGTGATTTATCAATAGTTAATGTTGAAACTACGTTAGGTAATCGTGGTGAGCCGATCCATAAAGGTGGCCCAAATTTAAGAGGTAGTGAAAAAACAATACAAGCTTTAACTCATGTTCCTTTCCATATTGGGTGCCTAGCCAATAATCATACGATGGATTATGGAAGGGAAGGATTGAGCGAGACGATCAACTTATTAAAAAACGCAGGTATTCAAGTTACAGGGGCAGGATTATCAGGTGAAGAGGCAGCAAAGCCTTTCATTACGAATGTTAACGATACAACAGTTGGCATTATAAACTGTGCAGAAGGAGAAGAATGCCGCTCTGTAGATGGGGGACCAGGTGTTCATGGTTTACATATACAGAAAACTACTGAACAAATAAGAGAACTAAAGAAAAAGACAGATCTTGTTCTTGTTATTTTTCATGGAGGTCGAGAGCATATTCCTTCTCCACCCTTATATGTAACGAAGGATCTAAGAAAATTAGCTAAAGCAGGAGCCGACGCTGTGATCAGTCACCACCCTCATGTACCACAAGGAATAGAAATGTATCATGGAGTACCAATTGTATATAGTCAAGGGAATTTCGTGTTTTGGCAGAAAAGTGAACAGTATTTTCATCATGCTGGATACATGGTACATCTAGATCTATCAGATAGAAAAATTAAACAATTGGTCGTAACCCCATATTTAATTAAACAGTATGGACTGGAATTAATGAAAGGTGAGGAAAAATCTCAGTTTCTTAAAGATTTGCAATATCTGTCTACTATTTTAAGCGACGATACTAAAGTAACAAATGTTTGGGATGCAGTAGTAGATGATGTAGGATTAGATGCCATAGCTGAAGCACTTAAAGAAAATGCAAATCTCTTGCAAACCAAAGATATTAAAGGAGCGGCTTGGCTTCATAATATATTTTTCACGCCTGCACATCGAGAACTTTATTTACGTGCGTTGAAGAGAGCAACAACAGGTGAAACGGGAAATGCACCAAATTGGGCTAAGGATTTAGTTCAATACTGGAAAAAGCCAATCATTTATTAATGGAAGGGAAGAAACAGGATATGAAAAATAAAACGAGATTTGCGGTTGTTGGTTGTGGAACGATATCTGAAGCACACCTAAAATCAATTGAACATGTACCCGAGGCAGAGTTAGTAGCAGTATGTGATATCAAACCTACACTTGCAGAAGAAAAAGGGAAATTGTATGGGGTTAACGCTTATAGTAGCTTAGAAGAATTATTAAAACAAGACAACATAGATGTCGTCAATATATGTACACCAAGCTCTCTCCATCCTGAACAAACAAAGTTAGCTGCTAAGGCTGGAAAGCATGTATTTGTTGAAAAGCCAATGGCGATTCAAATTAAAGATGTAGAAGACATGATACAAGTTTGTAAAGAAAACCATGTTCATTTAGCTACTGTTTTCCCGAGAAGAATGTCACCACAAGCGAACTATGCTCGTGAATTAATTCAGTCAGGAAAATTAGGCAAATTAAGTTTATGTTCAGCTTATATGAAAATTTACAGAAGTCAGGAGTACTACGATAGTGCGGGTTGGAGAGGAACCTGGGAATATGATGGGGGAGGAGCAATGATGAATCAAGGGATTCACACCATTGATTTATTACAGTGGTTGGCAGGACCTGTTTCTTCTTTATACGGAAAATCGAGAACACTCTTAAGAGACATAGAGGTAGAAGACACTGCTGCTTCATTGCTAGAGTTTGAGCATGGTGCAATAGGTGTGATGGAAATGACTACAACAGCCCATATTAATGAAACCGTGCGCATTGAGATTTTAGGGGAGAATGGAACCTTAATTTACATAAATGATGAAATAACGACTTTGAAAATGAATGGTCAAGATATCGAACTTCCTGAATTTGAGAGCTTTAGTGTTTTTCCTGATGGACATCGAATTCAAATTCAAGATATGGCTCAAGCAGTTAGAGAAGGTCGAAAACCAATGATCACAGGGGAAGACGGGAAGCATTCACTCGACCTTATTCTGGGAACTTACGAATCATCAAGGGAGAATAAGGAGCTCCATTTTAATTAGTTAGGTGGGTGTAAGTGATGCACATTTCTGATTATCTAATACAAAAAGCAGAAGAGATTACAAGAAAACCCTTACCAAATATTCAAACAGAGGATGATTTGTTTAAGTGGCGTAAAGAGAGGCAGAAAGAGTACCACAAAATGCTTGGGATAGATACGTACTTACATAAACCGAGGACGCCACTAAATATGCACAGAACAGGGATAATAAAACGGGAAGAATACCGTGTAGAAAAGATATATTTTGAAAGCTTACCGAATCTATTTGTTGCTGCAAACTTATACATTCCTAATCGTATAAATAGTCCAGTTCCTGCCATTGTCTATTTATGTGGTCATTCTGGAACACAAAAAGTAAATTATCAAGAACATGGGAGAAAGTTTGCCCAACTTGGGTTTATTACACTTATTATCGATACGGTTCAATTTGGAGAAGTTAAGGGGCTTCATCATGGCACGTATTCACACGGGATGTATAACTGGATTAGTAAGGGCTATACACCAGCTGCAATTGAAGTTTGGAATGCCATCCGTGGTATTGATTTATTAACAGAAATGGAGCAAGTAGACTCTGAAAGAATTGGGATGACTGGACAATCGGGGGGAGGTTCAATAAGTTGGTGGACAGGTTGTGCAGATGATCGAGTGAAGGTCATTGCTTCATCTTGCGGTACAGGAACAATTGAATCACATATAAGAGAAGAGACAATTAATACACATTGTGATTGTGTGTTTCCTTCAAACCCATATGGGAGATCCCTAATTGAGATATCTGCTCTGATGGCACCACGTCCTGTGTTAATTGTATCGCCAGACGAGGATAAACATTTTCAAATCAACTCTGTAAGATATGTAAGCAAACGATTGAAGGCTTTTTATGAAAGATTAAGTAAAGGAGAGTTATTACACTTCTTTGAATTTGAAGGCCGTCACTCCTATAGTTCTGATTCACGAAAGGAAATTTTTCATTGGTTTATAAAACATTTGATGGGAAATGGTGAACAGCATGATGATAAAGTAACGGATGTCGACGAATGGCGTGAAGACGAACAAGATTTACTTGTATTTAACAAGAGGACACCAGCGAATGATGAATCAACTACGGTACAGGATTGGTTTATTCCTAATCGGATAAAGGAAGACATTCAATCTAGTGAAGAACATCAAATGAATAAACTAAATCTAATTAATCATTTGCAAAAGGAGAGTTTTGCAACGTTCCCTCAAGAAAGTATTCATTTAGATATGAATATCAGACAGAGATATTATGAAAGGAATTTGGATTGGGTACAGAAATTTGATTACCAATCCGAAAAAGATTTTAGGATTTGTGGGGAACTACAAGGAAATAAAAAGAATAGCAACACCCCAGCTCCTACTGTTATGTACCTACGTACAAAAGATCATTTGAACAAAACTACTTCAATGCTAGACGGATTAAATGCTACTTACTTAAGAGCAAGGATCGATCCAAGAGGAACAGGGAAATCATCGTGGGGTTCAGACATAGATTGGTATATTCGACGTTCTGCAGCTTTGACAGGGAGAACAATTGCATCCATAAGAGTTTGGGATACACTTCGAGGAATAGAAGTGCTAAGGTCTATGGATTCTGTAGATTCGAATAAAATAATACTTGCAGGTGAAGGTGAAATGACCATACCTGTATTATATGCAGCTTTATTAGACACAAACGTTTCGGCAGTTATTTTGAAAGACCCACCCGCATCTCAGGATGTTCCAGCAACTGAACATTTAGAGATTATTAATAGTTTACGTTATACAGACTTGCCAAATTTAGCGGGAATGTTGTGGCCAACCCAAATAATTTTTGTAGGTGATCGACCAAGTAGTTATCGTATTGCTGAAAATGTTCATAAACACTTGGGGCACCCAGGTGGTATATGGCATGTGCCTTCTTTAGAATATTGGCCTGGTATCTAAATATCTTACACCATTGAATTCTTAGTAGGATTAACTATTCTATAAAAGAATAAAATCTATTTAGCTGATTGCAGGAATTGAGTGGAAATGTCGAGAAGGAGTTATATACTTTTAGTTGTGTAGATCCTAGATAAAATAGGTTTGTAAAAGCCATATTAATCAACATTAAGGGGATGAAACAATGGGAAAGTTAGCAATAGAAGGTGGATGCCCTGTCCGCAATCACCCTTTACCACCTGATTACCCTGGGGCAACGATGATGGGGGAAGAAGAAGTAGAAGCGGTTAATAAAGTCATTAAGGCTCAATCCCCCTTTCGTTTTTATGGTGAGAACGTTCAGCACACTGTCGATCAACTTGAGGAAATGATGGCAAAAGATTTAGAAGTACCTTATGTGTTAGGTGTATCCTCATGTACTGCTGCCATCGTCATCGCTCTTAAAGCATTAGGAGTTGGTTATGGAGATAAAGTAATCGTACCGAGTGTTACATTCATTGCTACAGCTGGGGCTGTCATATCAGCTAATGCTGTCCCGGTATTTGTAGATGTTGATGCTAGTTTGAATTTAGATCCGAATGATTTAGAGAGGGTTATGGATGATGAGGTGAAAGCCATTATTGCAGTACCTTTATCAGGGAATCCAAACGACATGGATTCCATTATGGCATTTGCCAAAAAACATAACATTTATGTGATTGAGGATGTTGCCCAGTCGTGTGGAATTAAATATAAAGGAAGACACCAAGGCACGATTGGGGATATTGGAGTATTTAGTTTCCAGATGAATAAAATACTAACTGCTGGTGAAGGTGGCGCAATCGCAACAAAGGATAAAAATCTCTTCGAACGAATTGTACGTTACCATGATCAGGGAAGTTTCCGAGCTGGTATTAAAAACAAGTTTGACATAGAGTCAAGCGATATTCAAAGTTCGTTCGCTGGCCAAAATTATCGTATGAGTGAAATTACAGGAGCAATCCTTGTGGAACAATGGAAGAAACTTGATCGTATAATCAATGCAACTAAAAAAAGTCGTAAATACATTATGGATGCGGTAGCTGAAAAGTTACCTAATATAAAGTTTCAGAAGTGTATTGATGATGAAGGGCATGTTGGTATAGCATTTGGTATTCAATTTGAAAAACCTAATGACGCTAAGCTATTTCATGATGCACTAAATTCTGAAAATGTTGGATGTCGGTTTATTTATCGAAGGAAACCAGTCTATCGATTTGATCAAATTTTCCATCAGCGAACAACAGAAAAAGATAATTTTCCATTTAATTATCCATTTAAAAAGCCAGTTTTATATACAGAGAATATGTGTCCAAATGCAGAATATTATTTACAACGTACAATCCAGGTTCCAATTAGTCCGATGTTCACAGATCAAGATGTTCATGATGTTATAACAGGAATCGTAAAAGTATATGATACTTTATTTAGTAAAACCGGTGAAAAAACTTCATAGCCTTGCAGCCTTGTAAAACCTAGCGAAATCGCTGGGTTTTTTATTCCTTCCTAAGGAATTTATCGTTCTACTTACTATGTTGGTTATTGTTTAAGTGAAACCAAATTCTTTATATAATGTGAATTTTTATAAAAATATATAGGATTATTGTCAATTATATAATACTATTAATTTATATATTTCATATATATGAAAAGATTATGAGCAATTTTTACAAGGGGTGTAAGAATGATAAAAAAAGTAATTTCCAAATCATTTAAAGCTTTGAAACCCAATACTTTTTTTATACGTCTTTTTCTAAGCTTTTTGTTAATCATTGTACTCATTGCTTCTTATAATTTTTTATCCTTTACTTTCTATAATAATAATTTAAGAGATGAAATCATCAAGTACAATAATCAAAACGTTGAGAATACAGCAAAAAGTTTTGAAGATTCACTTTCTAATATTAAGAGCAACTTGTATCGATTACACTTTAATGAAGATTTACAAAACTATAATTCTCAATATTTTATGACAGATAAAATAAATTTTTTGTTGGGTAAAAGTGTGATTGATGAAATTAGACAAATTATTAGAACGAATCCATCTTTGGGTATAAGTAACATTCTTATAAACCATTCAGGTACTCCGTTCATGTTAAACCAGGATGGAAATAGTCATATTAATTTACTTTTTTCGAACTCATATAAAAGTAATGACTATAGCAAATCATTTTGGTTAAAAGAGTTTAATAATCCTAAAAATAATTTTCAAGTCTACCCTGTCTCCACCTTTAAGGATTTAAACAATTCAACTGAAAAAAGATTACTTCCTGTAAAAATTAATATGGATTATTATGGAGAAACTATCAATTATCTTGTGTTTATTGACTTTGAAACGTTAATAAATAATGTTCATTATTCTATAAACGATAACTTTATTATTCTAGATGAAGATCAAAACTTTATTTTTAAGTCTGAAAATTTTTATGAAGCACAAATTCCTCAACTTGCCTCAAATAATGGGTATTACATAAGCCATGATGATTATTATTTCTACAAGAAAAATACAAAAACGGGTTTAACTTATATGAATATCATACCCGTTAATAGTATTACAAACGGGATGAAAAAGTTAAACATCTCATTAGTAATGTTATTAATTGTAGCAGTTGTCCTCAGTGTAATCATTTCTATACTATTTACAGTAAAAATGAGCAATTCAATCAAAAAGTTAGTGGAGACCGTACAACAAACAAATAAAGATGTAGAACCTTTTTCTAGCAATATAAGAGAATTTAATCTCATAAATTCAAATATAAAAGAGCTGATCAAAAACACTGAAAAAATGAATCAGGACTTAGAAGATAAAAAATCAATTGTAAAGAATTATGCCTTTCTAAATAAAATAAAAAATATTGAAGATAAAATGTATAGTGATATTGAGGAGTATGAGTTTAAAGATAAACCGTTTACTCTAGTCATCTATGATTTAGTGTTTAAAGAGAATCAATCATTTTTTGAAGAGATATCTATAGATCAAGTTATCTATGTCATAAAAGAACAAATTCACGCTAAGTTGGAAGAGAACTACTCTAAAACCATAACGCTCCAAATTGAAAAACGACAAATATTATCAGTAGTCTTTTTAGATCGTGATGAGGAAAGCTTGCAGACCTCATTACAATCTTTAAAGAAAGCTTTTGATACGGATAAGGATAAGTTTCTCGTAACGATGGGGGTAAGTGAGGTTTATCATGAGTCCGCTGAAATGACCAAAGCCTATGAGCAGACAAAAACGTTACTACAACATAAAAGATTAACCAATGAATCTCAGATTATTGCTAAGCCTAGCACTGAGAGAAAAGAAATTTCTTTAACAAATAAACAAGAGAGAGAATTTCAAGTGTATTTAGAAGAAAATAATTTGGATGAAGTGAAACATTGGATTAATAAAACAATGGATTCATTCCAGAAAAAAGAAGCTTTTTCCATCGACTATATAAACCTTTCAACTTATATGATGAATAAAATCAAAAGTCATCTTTTAACAATAGGTGTTACAATTGAAAACTTTGACATCTATTTAAATAAGATTGATAAATGTCATTCTTCAGAGGAATATAAAGAATTATTTTATGATTTAATTCAAAACATTAAACCATTTGTAGAGGCTGATGAAAATCAGGAAGATAAAATTATAACCTTTGTGACTGAATATATTGATGAACATTTAGCTGAAACTGTTTCACTAGATATAATAGCAAGTCACTTGAAGATATCAAGCGGTTATTTATCATCGTACTTTAAAGAAAAAACTGGAACAAACTTTATTGACTTTTTAAATTACTGTCGAATGAAGAAGGCTAAGGAACTTTTGGTACAAACTGATGATAAAATTCAAGATGTTTCGATTAAAGTTGGCTATCACAATGTGAATTCCTTCATACGCTTATTTAAGAAATATACTGGGACCACACCAGGAAAATATCGCAAGAAATCAATACAGGTAAATCTTACTGATCTTTCAGGGTGAAGAGAAATATACTTTCTCTTCATTTTTTATTTCAGCTCATATTTAGCATGAAGTTATACAATCGCAATAATGATAAGGATATGGTGAATATGCAATTTTAAAGAAAATATATAAATATGTGTATTTCAAAAAAAAGCTGATTTTTCAGAAAATTATTCGTTTACGTTTTAGACAAGGGTTAGGTAATCTAGAATTAGCTCTTCGAGAGATGAATAAATCCATTTTGACAATAATTAAAGCGCTTACATTTTAGGGGTTCATGATATCTAAAAGTTGAATCCTTGATGTAATGGTGAATCTATTATGAACATAAATGGAATTCAACTCATATTGGAGAGTAGAAAATGGAAAACAAAAATGATGGGGAGTTGAGGGAATGAATGTGAAGAAGGGGATTATTATGTTACTGATGCTAATATTAACATTGGCACTGGTAACGGCATGTACGAGTAATGAAGAAACATCAACAAATACTGACGACAAAGCAACTGATGAAAACAGCAATAATACTAATGACAGTGATGACACAACAAAGAAAGATGGTCCAGTACTTGAAGAACCGACTACACTTACTATGTTTTTAGAATCTCATGGAAACTGGCCTTATAGTGAAGAGCAGAAAATTTGGAATTGGATTGAAGAAGAAACAAATGTAACGATTGATCCTACGATTTCAGAAGGAAATTATGCTGATTCTTTAAACCTTTCAATTGCCTCAGGTGATATGCAAGATATTTATTGGGTAATTGGTTTTGATCGAATCAACAATTTAGGTGATCAAGGTGCTTTTGTGAATTTATTAGATCATAAAGATAAATTACCTAACATGATGAGAGTTTTGAAGGAGAACCCTGAGCGAAAGAATGCGGCATTAACAGCTGATGGTAAGATGTACAGTGCCCCTTCATTCGGTACTTTTGCAGGTGGGCAGCGTGTTTGGTTATATAGACAAGATTTCTTTGAAGAACATAATTTGCAACCTCCAACGTCATGGGAAGAACTTTATAAGGTTTCTAAAAAAATTCAAGAAATTAAACCTGGGAGCTTTCCATTTGTATTCAGAAGTAACATAGGAAGATTCCCATCCATGACTCCTCAATTTGGTATCGGTGAACAATATTACAATGATGAGAACGGTGAATTCCATTTTGGACCAGTAACGGATGAATATAAGAAAATGGTTACTTGGTTAAATAAGTTTTACGAGGAAGGAATCATGCCTGAAACGTGGTTAACAGATGGTACTAAAGAGTGGGCTGAATATGTAGCCTCTGAACAAAGCTTCATTACTGTCGATTACATTGGTCGTATTGATTATTTTAATAATATGGTTCGTCCAGAAATTCCTGAGTTCACAATGAATTACATGGAGCCTCCAATCGGATTTGAAGGTGGAGAGAAATGGCAGCTTTATTACCCTGGAGCTGATAACGGAATGGCTATTTCCTCACTTACTGAAGACTTAGATGCAGCGTTAGCTTACATTGACTGGTTCTACTCTCCAGAGGGTGTCCAAATGGCTACTTGGGGTAAAGAAGGAGAAGTTTGGGAAAAATCCGGTGATAATTGGGAGTTAACATCTGAATATGCAGCAAGAGCAGAAAACAATGATTTTGATTTTACTAAGATGCGTCAAGAAATTGGAATATACACAAATGGAGCTTACATTAAGATGGAAGATTGGAATACTTTTAGTCAATTTACTTCACCTGAATTAGCAGCAGCGTTAGAAGTAGCTCCGCAATACATGATGCCTGCATTTACAAGAGTTCCAGCGTTAACAAAGGCAGAAAGAGATCAAATTGCACTAAAGCTCGAAGCTATAAACAAAGCATTTTTAGAAAATATTGCTCAATTTGTGATCGGTGAAAGGGATATGGATGAATGGGATGATTATACCGAATCATTAAATGATTTAGGTTTACAGGAAGTGTTAGATGTTTATACGAAGGCATATCAACGAATGAGTGATAATTAAATAATGTTGTAGGTAGGGGGGATATTATTCTCCCCCTTATTTTTATAGAATGCTAGTGAGTTTAAGGGATTCGGGCATTAGCTTTGGATAGAAGGAGGTTGAGAAATGGCAACACATATGGATCCAGTATTAAGTGAAAATAAAACAGTTATGAATAGGAACGTTAAGAATAAAAAAAGTTTGTGGAAACAATTGGCCGAAAATAAATATTTAATCATATTGTTTTTACCTACATTAATTTACTTTCTACTTTTTAAATATGTCCCTATGTTTGGGATTGTTGTTGCCTTCAAAGATTACAACATCTTTAAAGGTGTGTGGGCTAGCGATTGGGTAGGTTTTAAGTATTTTACTACTTTTTTTTCAAGCCCAGATTTTTTTACACTACTTAGAAATACATTTTTACTAGGTTTTTATAAATTAATCTTTGGATTCCCTGCACCTATCATTCTAGCTTTATTGTTAAATGAACTAAAAAATATATTATTTAAAAGGTTTGTACAATCTGTAAGTTACATGCCTCATTTTCTGTCAAATGTAGTCGTAGCCAGTATGATCATTATGTTCTTATCTCCAAATCATGGTTTAGTTAATGAAATCATTAATCTATTCGGATTTGAGAGTATTAATTTTATTGTTGAGAAAGAATGGTTTCGAACGATTTATGTTACTTCTGGAATCTGGCAGCACTTAGGGTGGTCTACCATTATCTATCTAGCGGCACTTGCAAATATTGATCCGCAATTATATGAAGCTGCCGAAATAGATGGAGCGAACCGTTGGCAAAAGACTTGGAATGTTACAATTCCAAGCCTAATTCCGGCTATGGTTATTTTATTCTTATTAGATATTGGAAATATTATTGAGCTTGGATTTGAAAAAGTATTTTTATTACAAACTCCAGTAACGTATGAAACTTCTGATGTATTAGCTACTTATGTGTATCGAACAGGTTTAGTACAAGGTAGCTTTAGCTATGCTACTGCAATCGATTTATTTACGAGTGTCATTGGAATAGTTTTTGTTGTTTCTGGTAACTATTTAGCGCGTAAATCAGGCAACAGTTTATGGTAAAGGAGGACATTTAATGAAACATAAAAAAACATGGTTTGATTACTTTAATATCTTTTTCATGATTTGCCTGTGTATTTCCATGATTTATCCTTTCATTTATATGGGAGCTATTTCATTAAGTTCTGATGTTTTTGTTTTACAGGGTAAAGTCCACCTTTGGCCGAAAGGATTTACTACGAAAACATATGAACAAGTTTTTGCGGATGAAAGGATTTTGCGTAGTTATTGGAACACTATTGTTTACGTAGTTGTAGGTACTTCAATTTCTCTAATCACTACGTCAATGGGAGCGTATGCATTATCACGTAAAAAAATGATTTGGAAGAAGCAACTGTCCTTTTTTATTGTATTTACTATGTTGTTTAATGGTGGGATGATTCCAACTTATTTAGTTGTAAAAGGGTTAGGTTTATTAAATACAATGTGGGCAATGGTTTTACCTTATGCGATTAGTGCATATAACTTTTTTGTAATGAGAACCTTCTTTAATAATATTCCTGAGGAACTTGAGGATGCTGGGAAGGTAGATGGATTGAGTGATTGGGGAGTATTTTGGAGAATTGCTATGCCTTTATCAAAGCCAGTATTAGCAACTATAGGGTTATTTTATGCTGTTTATATCTGGAATAACTTTATGGGGGCATTATTATATCTTAGAGATTCAGATCTTTGGCCCCTACAAATGATATTAAGAAATATCGTTTTCCAAAATGGATTTGATCAAGATAATATAACCGGTACTGACACGGTTGCATTAGCTGAATCTATAAAATATGCAACAATTTTAGTATCCACAATTCCAATTCTATGTGTCTATCCTTTTATTCAAAAGTATTTTGTTAAAGGTGCGATGTTAGGTTCTGTAAAAGGATAATGACTCTAGTTGATAACAAAAGAGGGATAAGCGAGCTCTTGGCTCGTTTATTCATGTTATTGAAATGCAAGGGAGGAATGAAAAGAATGGATGTTCAGGGAGTAACAGGGAAATTGTACACATTTAGCACATGGGTTTATCGTTTAGCATACTTGAATGTATTATGGCTTTTTTTCACCGTGATAGGTCTAGGTGTATTCGGCATTGCTCCAGCAACTGTGGCTTCTTTTGGTGTTAGTCGTAAATGGGTGAAAGATAAAGATGAAAGTAATATCTTTCTATCATTTTGGCAGATTTATAAACAAGAATTTATAAAATCGAATGGTATAGGATTCATATTGTTTTCTGTTGGGTTTGCTCTTTATTTGAATTTTCAACTTACCATGATGATTGACAATATCTTTATGTTTACAGTAATTCGTGTATTATTTTTAATTAGTTTTTTTGTTTATTTTTTAACAGTAGTTTTTATATTTCCTGTCTATGTTCATTTTGATCTTAAAGTATTGCAATTATTGAAACAATCTTTCTTCATTGCAATTGCAGCTCCTCTAGAAACGATCATCACTCTATTATTGTTCAGTGTTGTTTACTTTACACTAGCTCTTATACCTGGATTGATCCCATTTTTTGGATTGAGTTTATTTGCATTTATATCAACAATTGTTTCTCTAAATGCCTTCTCTAAATTAGAAAGTAGAATATCGGGTTCGAGTATTGAGGTATAGTCTGGCTACAGGTGAGTTATTTATCAATTTATGATTGAAAATTCAAATATTTGATGAAGGTGTGATGATATGAGAATGGCAAGGGTTGCTATCATAATTGATGAAAAAGCAGCACTAAGAAATTGGAAGTATGGACTTAATGTTTTTAATACGTATTTAGGTGAGATATTGGCTCATGTAGGCATAAGGTTTGAATGGATGTATGATATAAATGATTTGCAGCAATCACAGGTAGATATCGTGTACGCAGCCCATGTTAATGATGATTTGGAAACCACTACAATCATACGAGAGTTTGTAGAGAATGGTGGTACGGTGATTGCATTTTCAGGCTTACATACACTTTTCAATCAATATGGGTATGTGAAAAACGCAACTCGAAATGTAGGGTATGCCAAACTTCCAGATTCTATAGGTGATTCACACCCTATTCGATACATAAGTGCTACGCCTTTAAGTGCTCATGATGAAAAACGTGAATTAGAAGTTAGTGAAATCGGTGAATTATATGATCAGTCTCCTTCGGGTGAGAAAATAGGGTCAGCTATACAACAAGTAAAGATAGGTGAAGGAATGGTGTGTAGATGGGCGGTTCATATCATTGAATCTATAGTTGGTTTCCAACAAAGCACATCTCCTATCGTTGAAGATGGTGTACCAGCGAAAGATGGAACTGGGAAAGTAAATGATGGGATCTTAAAAAGAGATGATGGAATTGAGATGGATTGGACATTGGATCGAAAGAAAACAACTACGAGTCAATCTTATTTCGCTCACCCCTATGGAGACTTATGGAGAGATGTGATTATAAGACAGTTATTAGGTATAGCAGTTAGAAAGGGGGCCACCTTACCGTTTATAGGATATTGGCCAAATGAGGTTAAGGGTGTAGCTATGTTTTCGCATGATAGTGATGGAAATATAGATGATCATGCAAGGGTCACTCTAGATTTATTAGAAGAACTACAGATTAACACAACATGGTGCATAATGGATCAAGGCTATAGTAGTGAAATGCATCAAAGAATACAGGAAGCTGGTCATGAATTAGCATTTCATTATAACGCTCGCCCTGAAGATAATGGCTTTTGGGGTGAACAACATTTTGATGAGCAATTAAAAGTGTGTCGTGATGTAACGGGTGTTAAAGAGATTGTTTCTAATAAAAATCATTATACTCGCTTTGAAGGATGGGGAGAGCTTTATTCCTGGTGCGAGAAAAATGGAATACAGTCTGATCAAACTAACGGACCTAGTAAAAAAGGGAATGTAGGATTCCTATTTGGTACGTGCCAGCCATTCTTTCCAATCGCTTGGTCTAATGAAAAGAACCGTTTATATGATGTTGTTCAATTAAGTTATGTAGCCCCGGATATTCCTCATTGGTCAGATGATAGTGTGGTTTTACCCCTATTAGATGAAATTGAAAGAAATGAAGGTATTGCTCATTTCTTGTTTCACCAATCACGCATTCATAAAGCCGAAGAAGTTCGTGATGCTTTTAGAGATGTAGTAATGGAACTAAGACATAGAGGGTTTGCTATATGGACAGGTAAACAAATCAATGATTGGGTAAGAGCGAAACGAAAGGTTCGGATTGAACTAGATTCAAATGGGAGTGTTAGATGTTCTAATTTGAGTACCGATTATCAAGTTGTTGTCTGGATTCCAATTACAAGTGAACAGGAGAAAGATGATGGAACCATTGAAAGGCGCTTTGGTGTAAATTGTAGAAAAAAAGTGCTCAATGCTTTACCTGAAAAACAATTTGAATCATAAGTTTTGTTAAAAATCATGGTTACCTTTCATTCATGCATAAATGATCAAGTCAATCCATTTAAAGTCCTTTAAAGGACATTGTCTTTATATAGACCTTCTCATAATATTTAATTAAGTTATTAATAAATTCCAAATTTTCATGAGGGGGTCATGAATTGAATACTATTGAAGAGCTTGAGTTGAAGATGTGTAAACCATCTGAATCATTAATTAATGATTTAGGCAAAGTTGATGGGGATATTTTAATTTTAGGTGTTGGTGGAAAGATGGGGCCAACATTAGCAAAATTAGCGATAAATGCCATTCGTGCCGGTCATTTAAATAAAAGGGTTATAGGTGTGTCACGATTTTCTAAAGGAACTTTAAAAGACGAACTTGAAACATTTGGGATCGAAACGATTACAGCTGATTTATTGAATGATGAACATTTAAAAGGGTTACCTGATGTAAAAAATGTAATGTATATGGCTGGAAATAAGTTTGGCACATCGGGTAACGAGCATTTTACGTGGGCCATGAATGCATACTTGCCTGGTCGTGTAGCTGATAAATATAAAGATTCTAGGATCGTATCTTTTTCAACTGGAAATGTGTATCCGCTTACACCAGTTGTTAAAGGGGGGACTTCTGAAGAACACCCGACCGGACCAGTCGGAGAATATGCCCAATCCTGTCTTGGACGTGAACGTGTATTTACGTATTTTTCTCATAAAAACAGTACCCAATTACTACACTTCCGCTTAAACTACGCTATTGATTTAAGGTATGGCGTATTATTGGAAATTGCAAAGGCTGTTAAAGCGAGACAACCGATTAACATTAGCATGGGGCATGCAAATGTAATTTGGCAAGGTGACGCTAACGAAATGGCATTACGTTCCTTCTTACATTGTGATTCACCACCAACCATTTTAAATGTAACAGGACCAGAAACTCTATCTATTCGATGGGCTGCTACACGCTTTGGTGAGATATTTGGAATAGATCCGATTTTTGAAGGTGCTGAAAAGGATACTGCATTGTTAAGTAATGCATCTAAATCACATCAATTATTTGGTTATCCGAAGGTAACCATTAGAGAGATGATTGAGTGGACAGCAGATTGGATCATGAATGAAGGTGCGACCATTAATAAACCAACTCACTTTCAAGAAAGAGAGGGGAATTATTAATGTTGGATGCTAATGTGAAACGGTTTTTACAAGAAGGCACAGTCATCCCTGCCCATCCACTTGCATTAACTAAAGAGCGACAACTTGATGAAGAAAGGCAACGAGCCTTAACCAAATATTATATAGAAAGTGGAGCTGGAGGAATCGCTGTCGGTGTCCACACGACTCAATTTGAAATTCGAGATAACAATATCAACCTTTATAAAAAAGTTCTAAGATTAGCTGCAGAAGAAGTGGAATATGCAGGTTTAAAGAGACCTTTTATAAAAGTTGCAGGGATATGCGGAGCAACCGATCAAGCGTTATCTGAAGCAATCACTGCGAAAGACTTAGGGTATGACCTTGGGCTTTTAAGTATGGGTGGACTACAAGAATTTTCAGAAGAAGAACATCTAGATCGAATTAAAGCAGTGGCATCGGTTATTCCGGTTTTTGGTTTTTATTTGCAACCTTCTGTTGGTGGTAGGGTTTTTAGTTATAATTTTTGGCGTGAATTTGCAGATATCCCAGGTGTATATGCCATTAAAATGGCTCCATTTAATCGGTATCAAACATTAGATGTGGTTAGGGCAGTTTGTCATTCAAATCGCTGTGACGAAATTGCGCTTTATACAGGAAATGATGATAACATTGTGGCTGATTTATTAACGGAATATGTCTTTTCTGTAGAAGGCACTATCGTAAAAAAGCGCATTGTCGGTGGGATTCTCGGACATTGGGCAGTATGGACATCAAAAGCAGTTGAGTTATTCGATGAAATAAAAGCTGCCAGATATAAAACGAGTATTCCGTCAAGATTATTACAAGTTGGAGTGGAAGTAACGGATAGTAATACAGCATTGTTTGATCCGGCCCATCAATTTAAAGGGTGTATTTCAGGTATAAACGAAGTTTTAAGAAGGCAAGGGTTACTTCAAGAAAATGTATGTTTGAATCCTAAAGAAACATTAAGTCCTGGGCAAGCAGCTGAAATTGATCGAATTTACCGAGAGTACCCTCATTTAATAGATGATGAATTTATAAAAGAAAACTTAAACAAATGGTTATCGGAATGTAGATCACCAATGAGTAATCACCATGAACTTCAATAAATGAAAAGAATAGGATGTCTGTCTTAGAGTGACTTACCTTAAGAGAGGAAGAAAAGCGATGAGGAATAACATTAAAATTGGAGTAATTGGGCCAACTATTATTTCTGAACATATTAAGCAAGTTCTGAAAGATTTCCCAACATTTCAAGCCATTTATCGGACATCCGACTCCATTTTCGACGCTCCGAAGTTCGCTCAACAACTGCAAGATGAAGTAGACATTCTTTTATTTTCGGGAGAATTGCCATATAAACTTACAAAAGAGAAGATTACGCTCTCTATACCTGCGCATTATATTCCTTTGAAAGGAACAGGATTGTTTAGGTCTATTTATAAATTAAGAATGAAAACAGGAAAGAAAGCTAACCTATCCATCGATTCATTAATTAAAGAAGAAGTATTTAGAGCTTTCTCAGAAGTGGAAGAGAAAAATATGAATCTATACTTTAGTGAGGAATCTTCTATTGATGCTGTAGAAGAAATTGTGAATTTTCATTGTGAAAAATATAAAAGTGGATTAACTACTGGTGCATTAACAGGAATTAAGATGGTCTCTGATCGTTTAACGGAGCTTCATGTTCCAAATGATTGGGTTAATCCAACCCGACAGGATATAGTTGTTACATTGGAAAGAGCGTTGTTATCTACAGAAACAAGAAGGAATAAAGAGTCTCAAATTGTGTTTGGGTTAATTCAGGTTCATAATTTTCGTGAATTGGTAGAGCAACAAGAATCTGAGTATGGTGTACAAAAACTAAAGATTCACCTTCAACAAGTTTTACTAGATTACGTGGAATGCTTGGAAGGTCATTTAACCTCATTAGGGGGAGATGAGTATTTATTTGTAACAACAAGAGGAGTGTTTGAACGAGAAACTAGAGGCTATAAAGTCATCCCCCTTCTTTATGATACGGAAAAAGAATTGGGAGCTCATTTAAATATTGGAGTAGGGTTTGGACTATCTGCAAATCAGGCTGGAACCCATGCGAGAATGGCGTTAAGACAAGCAAAAGAGTTCGGGAATCGTTCTTGTTTTATCGTTAGAGAAGATCGAAATGTAATTGGTCCTGTTGAAATGAAAAGCCCTCTTGTGTATGAGTTAACAACTACAGATCAAGCTATTATTGAGAAAGCAGAAAGTGTAGGAATGACGCCAACCTATATTAGTAAAGTGAAATCACATATCAATCGAATGGATATGGAAGCTTTTACAGCACGGGAGCTGTCTACGATTCTGAATATTTCTACACGTAGTGCAAATCGAATCTTATCTCGTTGGCTTGATGCTGACTTAGTCGAAATCATAGGGATGGAGAAGGTCGTATCAAAGGGAAGGCCTAGACAACTTTATCAACTAAATTTTTAATCTATCTCACTGAACAATGAAAGTGATTATTTATTTCATAGTAAAGGAGTCGTGATACATGACGATTCATAGTGCCCCCATAAAAACGGAACAAGTTGATCAATTAAATGTTAAGGTTTATGAAAATAGAACAACAATGGGAGTAGCTGCGGCTAGAGAGGTTAGTAAGAAGATTAAAGAGCTTCTATCAAAACAAAATCAAGTTCGTATGATTTTTGCTGCAGCCCCTTCACAAAATGAGTTTTTGGAACATTTAAGATCGGATCATGAAATTGATTGGTCAAGGATTACTGCTTTTCATATGGATGAATATATTGGGTTACCTATAGATGCCCCGCAGCGATTCAGTCATTTTTTATCTGAACACTTATTTAACTTTGTGAACCTTGGTGAAGTCCATTTAATGGAGAGTTCGAATCATGATAAAGATGAATGTAAACGATATACAGAGCTAATCAATCAAGCCCCCATTGACATTGTCTGTTTAGGGATAGGAGAAAACGGACATATCGCTTTTAATGACCCTCCCGTCGCTGATTTTAATGACTCTTCTATTATGAAATCTGTTGAGTTAGACGAAGTATGTAGACAACAACAAGTGAATGATGGATGCTTTCAAGACATACAATCAGTACCTACGCATGCGTTGACTTTAACGATCCCTACCTTATTATCTGGTAAATATTTATATTGTATCGTTCCTGGCCCATCTAAGCGAGTAGCTGTTGAACAAACTATAAATGGTTCTATAACAACGGAGTGTCCAGCCTCTATCCTTCGCTCACATTCTGCCTGCACGCTTTATTTAGATGCTGACTCGTATGAGGAGAGGGTTTAATGGTAGAACAATACGACAATGTCCAGAAGATAGAAGGAAGACATATTGGGACGTCTACATCTATTTCAATCATCGTAAAAGACGGGATCATATCAGAAATAAATCAACTCAATACTAAAAGGGAATCACTGCCTTGGATTGCTCCTGGATTAGTAGATCTGCAGATTAATGGTTTTCAGGGAATGGATTTTAATACGTTACCCATTACAGAAGAACTTATTTCTGAAGCAGTAAGAGGTTTGTGGAAAGAAGGCGTAACGTCGTTTTATCCTACTGTGATCACCAATGGTGTTGAAGAAATTGAGAAAGTCATGAGTGTATTTTCAAATGCATGTAACAAAGACACATTCGTACATGAAAGCATTGCGGGAATTCATTTAGAGGGCCCATTTATTTCTCCAGAAGATGGTCCAAGGGGAGCTCATGGAAAAGAGTATGTGATAGCACCTGATTGGTCTTTATTCCAAAGATGGCAAAAAGCAGCTGAAGGAAGAATTAAAATACTGACACTTTCTCCTGAATGGTCAAATTCTACCGACTTCATTCGTAAATGTTCAGATGAAGGTGTAACCGTTTCTATTGGACATACAGCTGCAACCTCTGAACAAATTATAGAAGCAGTAAAAGCAGGAGCACGTATGTCAACTCATCTTGGGAATGGTGCCCACACCATGTTACCAAGACACCCGAACTATCTATGGGAACAACTAGCGCAAGAGCAACTTTGGACTGGTTTTATTGCAGATGGATTCCATTTGCCTGATTCGGTCATTAAAGTCATCTTGAGAACGAAACGAGATAAAGCCATCCTCGTGAGTGATGCTGTCTACCTTAGTGGGCTGGAGCCAGGATTGTATGAAACTCATATCGGAGGAAAAGTTGTACTCGCAGAAGAAGGAAAGTTACATCTAGCGGAAAACCCAAATTTATTAGCAGGATCAGCCCAGCTCTTAACGTGGGGAATTGAACAATTAATTCAAAAGGGACTTTGTTCTCTTAGTGAAGCATGGGAGATGGCTTCAATTCGCCCAGCTTCTTGTATGAACATTCCTCTTCATAAGATAGAGGTGGGGAATCGTCCAGATTTTGTCGTATTCGAATGGGATGGTCAACACATTAAAATAAAAGATACTTTTAAGAATGGAGTTCAGGTGTACTGACAAAGAAGGAACCCTACAAAATAGTTTTAAGTGAGGATCGATATTATGAAAATGACGCTAAGATGGTATGGGGAAAATGACAAAGTGACACTGGAACATATTCGGCAAATTCCAGGTGTAACGGGGGTCATATCTGCTATTTATAATGTACCAGTAGGAAAACCTTGGCCTCTTGAGGACATTTTAGCTTTAAAGAAGAGAGTGGAAGAAAAAGGATTATTGTTAGAAGGGATTGAAAGTGTACCTGTCCATGAATCGATTAAGTTAGGAGATCCATCTCGGGATCAATTTATTGAAAACTATCAACAAACGCTTAGAAATTTAGCTGATGCTGGTATTAACTTAGTTTGCTATAATTTCATGCCCGTATTTGACTGGACACGCTCACAACTAGACTATCAATTGTCGGATGGTTCAACCACTTTGACTTATATGGATCAAGTCATTCAAAAAATGAACCCTTTAAATGGTGATTTAAACTTGCCTGGATGGGATTCAAGCTATGAGAAAGAAGACCTGAAACAATTGCTTGAACAATATCAATCTGTTACAGAGGATGATTTATGGAGGAACCTACAGTATTTTTTGAAAAGCATAATGGCTATTGCGGATGAAGTAGATATCAAAATGGCCATACACCCAGATGATCCACCTTGGTCTATTTTTGGCTTACCGCGAATCATTACAAATAAAGCTGATTTGGAGAGATTGATTCGTTTGGTCGATAGTCCAAATAACGGAATTACTATGTGTACGGGGTCTCTTGGTGCTAATTCTTCTAATGACATGCCGGAACTTATTCGACATTTTGGAAGCCTGGGTAGGATTCACTTTGCTCATGTTCGTAACGTGAAAAGAGTTGGTGAAAAGTCGTTTGAAGAATCTTCTCATCGTTCTGAAGATGGATCGATTGATATGTATGAGGTAATGAAAGCTTATGTAGATATTGGCTTTAAAGGACCACTACGTCCAGATCACGGTCGAATGATTTGGGGTGAAACTGGTAGGCCTGGTTACGGTTTATATGATCGTGCACTAGGGGCCGTTTATTTAAATGGTATATATGAAGCCATTCAAAAAAATAAGTAAATAAGGTAGAAATGGGGAATTCGGATGCTTCAAATCGGTTCAAGTCTAAAGGGGAAAGTTGCAGTCGTTACAGGAGGAAGCGGAGTCTTAGGGAGTGGATTTTGTGAAGCATTGGCCTCCTGTGGAGTAAAAGTTGCCGTGCTAGGACGAACACAAGAAAAGCTGAACCGTATTGTTGAACAAATTATTTCTAATGGAGGTACAGCAATTGGGGTCCAAGCAGATGTGTTAAGGAAAGAAGAACTAATAGAAGCTAAAACCGTTATTAATAATACGTTTGGTTCTATAAATATATTAATTAACGCTGCAGGGGGGAATCATCCACAAGGGACAACTTCCAAAGAGTATTTGGAACAATCCGATTTTGATCAGACATCCGATAATTCTACTACCTTCTTCGATTTAGATACAACAGGGGTAGAGTTTGTCATGAACCTTAATTTCTTAGGAACCCTTCTCCCTTCACAAGTCTTTGCCAAAGATATGGTAGAAAATGAGGGGAGTGTCATTGTGAATATATCTTCTATGAATGCATTTACACCACTCACTAAAATCCCCGCATATAGTGGTGCGAAATCAGCCGTAAGTAACTTTACCCAATGGCTGGCTGTTCATCTGTCTAAAGTTGGCATAAGAGTCAACGCTATTGCACCTGGTTTTTTCTTAACGGACCAAAACCGCGCTCTATTGACAAACGAGGATGGAACATACACAGAGCGCGCTACAAAAATCTTAAGTCAAACACCAATGGAGCGATTTGGTCGTAGAGATGAATTAACAGGAACACTTCTCTGGTTAGTCGATGAAAAAGCGTCTAGTTTTGTAAATGGAGTAGTTGTACCCGTTGATGGAGGATTTTCAGCATACTCAGGTGTGTAAGAGTAATAAATATGGGAGGATACCAATAATGGTGGACATCGTTACGTTTGGCGAAAGCATGGTTTTGTACACGCCACAAAAAAATGGGCGATTAAGTGCTTCACAACTATTTGAACAATCTTTCGGAGGCGCTGAATCCAATGTAGCAATTGGACTTGCACGCTTAGGGATGAAGGCGGGTTGGTTTAGTCGATTAGGTGAGGATCCATTTGGGGATTTTATCTTAAAACAAATTCGAGGTGAAGGGGTAGATGTTTCAAAGGTAATAAGGGATAAACACCATGAAACAGGAGTTATGTTTAAAGAAATTACCGGAATCGGAAACCCAAATGTGTATTACTATAGAAAGTTGTCAGCAGCTAGCTACTTGGAACCTGAGGATTTAGATGAAGATTATATCCGTCATGCAAAGATATTACACCTTACAGGAATTACCTCCATCCTTAGTGAATCATGTCTGAAGACGGTGTATCGAGCTATTGAAATCGCTAAAGAAAATAATGTTAAAGTGTGTTTTGATCCTAATTTAAGATTGAAATTATTCCCCATACATAAAGCGCGACCGATATTATTAAGGATTGCCTCAATGAGTGATTATTTTCTACCTGGATTAGAAGAACTTCAATTACTATTTGATTCGAGAGAGTTACACTCAATCATTGATAACGTTCGTAAATTAAATATCCCAGTTACTGTTATAAAACAAGGTGAGGATGGCTGTTTAATAGTTGATCAGGAAGGAGAAAAGAGTATCCCGAGTCACCGAGTGAGTCAAGTTGTTGATACTGTTGGAGCAGGAGACGGATTTTGTGCAGGATTTCTATTTTCAATTGTAAGAAAAACATCAATAGAAGATGCTGCTACATTTGCTAATGCAGTAGGAGCACATGTGGTTCAATTTTTAGGTGATATTGAAGGGCTTCCTACAAAAGATCAGATCGAGCAGTTTATGAATAATAAAATGAGAATAGAGAGGTAAACCTATGAGTAAAAGTGAAATACTCCAACATATTAAGGAACAAAAGCTCATAGCTGTGATTCGTGCCAAGGAAGCTAATCAAGCACTCGCATATTGTGAAGAAGCTATAAAGGGTGGTTTGAAAATAATAGAAATAACAATGACTACACCGGGAGCATTAGAGCTAATTCATACAATATCTAATAAGTATAAAGATGACCCACGAGTAGTGATTGGAGCAGGTACAATATTAGATCCAATTAGTGCTAGACTTGCGATGATAAATGGGGCTAAATTTATTGTGAGTCCATCTTTTAATGAAGAGGTTGTAAAGCTTTGTAACCTATACCAAGTTCCTATCATTCCTGGAGTAATGACGGTAAATGAAGCTGTGCAAGCTTTACAGGCTGATTGTTCCCTCGTGAAATTGTTTCCTGGTGATGTATATGGTCCAAAGATGATAAAAAGTATAAAGGGGCCTCTCCCCCAACTTGATGTTATGCCAACAGGAGGGGTCGACATTTTGAATATAGCAAACTGGTTTAAGGCAGGTGCTGTTGCTGTCGGGATTGGGAGTGACCTAACCAGCGAAGCAGTCGAGACAGGTGATATCTCAACTATACAGACAAAAGCTGAGTCATACGTAAGTGAAGTTAAAAAAATTAAAGAATAATAGTAAAAAGAGGGAACTTCGTTAATTGAAGTTCCCTCTTTATAGTTCTTAATCTAGTTTAGAATAACTATAAAGTTATTGGGAGGAGTCTTCATAATTCGACAGAGTAAATAATGCGCTGAGTAATTCTCCTGCGCCAACATTGGAAGCAATAAATGGAGTAGCATACACTCCAATATCTCCTCTAGCAATCTCACCTGTTTCAGCATTCATACATTCCCAAATACTAGGCCATTTCATGATAAAGGAAAGTATAGAGTCCTTTAATTGAGGTATCGTATCTGGAAAGTATAACTGGGCTGCTTGAACACCTAACGCACAAGATTTGGCCCAAGCTGGTCCTCTCCAATAAATATCAGCTTCATATTGATCTTCTGATGGAGATACAGTGTGTACCCCATATTGTCCAATGAGTTGTTTGAAATTACACTTCATGTCATTAGCCTTTTGATCAGAAACTAAGCCATAAGCCAAGAAGAAAAGGCCATCTACTCCGATTATGGTTTCAAGATCTCCATTACAGTGCCTAACCCCGTACCAAGCTTTTTCCTCATCCCACAAATAGGTGTTAGCAGAATCTATGGTTTTCTGCATTTCTTCTTTCCAATATGCAGCATCCTCATATTGACCAATGATTTCAGAAATGGCTGACATGGATGCTTCGTAGCGATAGCGCTCCGCGGCAAACACAGATGGGTAAACATAATCTTCCTTATTATTATAGGTGATATCAGAAAATACAGGGTACACATCAATACCTGTGTCAAAGCTCGTTTCAGCGGCCCATAAATGTAAGTTTTCATATTTCTCATCTCGTGTTCGAGAAATATAGTTATAAAATTCTAAAAGAGGGGTGTACCATTGTTTTAGCAATTCTTCATCCTTTGTCTTTTCATAGTATTCTAGAATTACCCAAGGTAAATGAGGTGTTTGAATAATGCCAATGCCTCTATTCCACTTTTGACCAGGAAGAGATTCGTTAATATAGATTGCATGAGGAATGTACCCATCGTCTCGAATATTTGTTAAGAGTAAGTTTAATGCGTTTCTTGCTCTTTCTGTACCATGATCAGGGTTTAACAACGCACTATAGGGTAAAGCGCTTGTCCCCCACGTCCAAACTCCCTTGTACACAGGAAGGGCTTCTAATATAATTTTGCCCCATTGAGAATGGGTGAAATAATTTTGACGTATAACATACCAACATTTATCATAAGCTTTTTGAATGGTATCTTCATTATTGGCTCTGATAGAAGGTAAACTTGCATAAAATGCATTCCAGCGATCTTCAGTTAAGAGTTCAGCATCATACACATAGTTTTCGACTGCTTCTTTTGGACCAAGAGTGCTCATAGATAATAAAAATGTTGATTCATGAAAGTGCTTTGAAGAAGTAACAGCAGGGAATGAAATATGGATAGGAAGAACAAGATAACGCCCTTTTAACACCTGTTTCCTTCCATTCAACTGAGGGTGTGCATCTCTTGCTTGTTTTATAGAAGAATAAACACCAAATGTTTGATTCATTGGTAAACAGATCGAGAGTTGTTTACCATTAGAATTTATTAGATTGAGGACTAAATTTTTCTCGTTATGGCTTTGGTGAACTTCCATCTCTGTATTAGTGGTCATGGTTAACATGAAAGTTCGATCAAGTTTATGGTGAAGACAGCGTTGTTTAAATTGTAACTCCCACGTAATTCCATTATCTTTAGGAGAAGTCAACGTCTCAAGTAGATCTAGCCCCGTGTTCATAAAAGAAGCTGAACGTTGTATCCAATTAGGAGCACTTATCATATCATTAAATCGAAAAGACTGTTTAACCCAATTAGACTCATTTAATAGATCACCTAATGCATATTCTTCAATGTTAAACCAGAAATCAGATTGTTCTTCATATGTACTTTCTTCTCGAGTGTCAACCTGGTAGCCTATTTTACCGAAATCAAGCGGGAAATAATAAGCTGAACTTTCAGTGTTTTCTTTAATTAATACAGATGTCCTTCTTGGCAACTTCTCATTGAAAATCGTTTTTAAGTTATGCCAGTGATTCAAAACAACCACTCCTATAAGCTTAATGTAATGTTCTATAAAATCCTCTCTATATGTAACTAGAGTTCGATTATATAGTTGTTATTCACTATATAACATCATTTTTAGTAGTTAATAAATAGACCATTTTTAATAAATTATCCTATTTTTTATAAAAGAAGAATAAGTGGTTTTTGATTGAAATGAACATTATGTTTAAGTAGTATGTTTTCTATTGCTATATTCCTTATTATAATGGGGGATAGCTACTTGATTGAGCTTTTCAAAAGAAGGAAAGTTTGATAATATTGCGTATGTGTTATTCGGCGTAACAGAGATTATACCGATTTATTGCTTTGAAACTGTATGGAAAGCAGGTGCACTTGGTGCAAAGATATTTTGTTCCCATTTCAGGTTGGGATAATCATGAAGTAATTTTGACAGGCGAAGATGTGCATCACATTTCCAAAGTTATGAGGATGAAGCAGGATGATAAAATACTATGCTGTGACCCTGAAGGAAATGTAGCAGAGTGCCAAATTACAGAAGTTACCTCATCAGAAGTCAGATGTAAAGTTATTGTCTGGTTAGATGAAAATAAAGAACTACCTGCTCAGGTTACGATTGTACAAGGTTTACCAAAAGGCGATAAAATGGAGCTTGTGATTCAAAAGGGAACCGAATTAGGAACTCATTCCTTTATCCCTTTTGAAGCAGAACGCTCTATTGTAAAATGGGATCATAAGAAGGCTAAGAAAAAGGTTGATCGATACCAGAAGATTGCAAAGGAAGCTAGTGAGCAATCTCATCGAAACCGTGTGCCTGAGGTTAAAGAAATCCATTCATTGCATGAAATAATGGATATAGGCAAAGAGTATGATTGGGCGTTATTTGCTTATGAGGAAGAGGCAAAAACGGATACATATCGCTCTTTGCAAGATGTCATTCCGAATATTAAACCATCACAAAAGGTTCTCCTCGTAATTGGACCTGAAGGTGGCTTTTCGGAAAAAGAAGTGGAAAAGCTGAAGCAATCAAACTTTAACTCTGTCCGTCTAGGACCTAGAATTTTAAGAACAGAAACTGCTCATGCCTATTTTCTATCAGCTCTTTCCTTTCAATTAGAAGAATTGGGGTGATCCAATGGCAACAGTAGCTTTTCATACGCTAGGTTGTAAAGTAAACCATTATGAAACGGAAGCAGTTTGGCAATTGTTCAAGGATCAAGGTTATGAACGCGTTGATTTTGAACGTAAAGCAGACGTGTATGTCATTAATACGTGTACCGTTACAAATACAGGAGATAAGAAGAGTCGTCAGGTTATTCGTCGTGCGATTCGTAAAAATGATAATGCTGTGATTTGTGTAACCGGTTGTTATGCTCAAACATCCCCAGCAGAGATCATGGACATTCCAGGCGTTGACATTGTGGTCGGTACACAAGACCGTGTGAAAATGCTTGAGTACATCGAGCAATATAAGAAAGAACGTCAACCGATTAATGGTGTAACAAACATCATGAAAACGCGTGTGTACGAGGAATTGGATGTACCAGCATTCACAGACCGTACGCGTGCATCGCTGAAAATCCAAGAAGGCTGTAATAACTTCTGTACATTCTGTATTATTCCTTGGGCACGTGGTTTAATGCGTTCTCGCGATCCTGAAGAGGTTATCAATCAAGCTCAACAGCTTGTTGATGCTGGTTATAAAGAAATCGTTCTGACAGGTATTCACACTGGTGGATATGGAGAAGACATGAAGGATTACAATTTAGCTATGCTTTTACGTGAGCTTGATAAGCGCGTAAGAGGGTTAAAGCGTATTCGTATCTCATCAATTGAAGCAAGTCAAATTACAGACGATGTCATTGATGTTTTAAATGAATCCGATAAGATTGTACGTCACCTTCACGTTCCATTACAGTCTGGCTCAGATTCTGTATTGAAACGCATGCGTCGTAAGTATACGATGGAATTTTATAAAGAACGTGTTGAGCGTATTAAGAAGGCACTTCCAGGTCTTGCGATTACTTCTGACGTAATTGTTGGCTTCCCTGGTGAAACAGATGAAGAGTTTATGGAAACGTATCGTTCTATTCAGGAAATCGGATTTTCTGAACTTCACGTTTTCCCTTACTCTAAGCGTACAGGTACTCCTGCAGCACGTATGGACGACCAGGTGGATGACGAAGTGAAAAATGATCGTGTTCATCAATTAATTGAATTATCCAACCAACAGGCTAAAGAATATGCTTCACAGTATGAGAATGAAGTTCTTGAAGTGATTCCGGAGGAGAAATTCAAGAAAGATGACGATCAGGATAATCGTTATGTTGGTTATACAGATAACTACTTAAAAGTTATCTTCGAAGCGAGTGAAGATATGGTAGGCGAAATCGTGCGTGTAAAACTTACACAAGCAGGATATCCTTATAACGCTGGTCAATTCGTTCGTGTTATGGACGAGCCAAAGTTAAATGAAGAAGTAGAATTATCTTCTTAATAGATGGAGATCCCCTTTCTGGTTGCTTGTAAGGGGATCTTTCCTATGTTTTAGAATAAATGTTAAGGTGAAATATGGATTGGTTATCAAGGTGTAGCATTTTTCGTTTGAGAATGCTATTATAAAAGAGGTCCGTACAACTACGTTTTGAAAGGAAGATTCAAATGGACACTAAAATGGCTAAAATGATCGATCATACACAATTAAAGCCTGATACAGCACAAGAGAAGATTGAACAAATTTGTAACGAAGCGAAAGAATATGGCTTTGCTTCTGTTTGTGTAAATCCTTACTGGGTATCCTTCTGTTACGACCGTCTTAAAGATACTGACGTTAAGGTTTGTACTGTAATCGGTTTCCCACTTGGAGCTACTACAATGGAAACGAAGGCATACGAAACAAAGCAAGCTATCGAACAAGGTGCAACAGAAGTAGACATGGTTATTAACATCGGAGCTCTTAAGAGCGGGGATTACGAAACTGTAAAATCCGATATTGAAGCTGTTGTTCGTGCAACAGAAGGCAAAGCTCTTACAAAAGTAATCATCGAAACATCTCTTCTAACAGATGATGAAAAAGTAAAAGCATGTGAACTTGCAAAAGAAGCAGAAGCTGATTTTGTTAAAACATCAACTGGTTTCTCTGGCGGCGGCGCTACAGTTGAAGACATTGCTCTTATGAGAAAAACAGTAGGCCCTGACATGGGCGTTAAAGCTTCCGGTGGCGTTCGCGACCGTGAAGGAGCAGATGCAGTAATTGAGGCAGGCGCAACTCGCATTGGAGCAAGCGCAGGTATGGCTATCGTATCAGGTGGTCAAGGTACATCTGATTATTAATAGTAACGATTAAGAAAAACCGCCCTGGGCGGTTTTTTTATTTTTATACGGGTGCAATGTCCTACAAATCACGCACTCTTCCGATGAACCCAAAGGACAAAATTCGTGAATTGTTTAACAACAGGTAATACAATAAGAGAGGACACAACATTAAATAAAACAGATATGTGCGCTAATTGTTTAAGAGGATCTTGTGTAAGCCATTGAGCTAAGCTCGACATTTCGTGCACAAACGGAGCAAACACAACCACGCCTAAAACATTTAACCAAATATGTGCAAGTGCTACGAGCTTTGCTTCACGGTTACTTCCAATTGAGGCAAACCAGGCTGTTATACAGGTCCCGATATTCGCTCCGAGCATAATTGCAATAGCAGATGAAAGGCCAATCAAGTTTTCGTTTAAAAAAGTCATGGCAATACCAGTAGTAGCGGTAGACGATTGGATGATCGCTGTGAGGCCTGTCCCTAAAAGAATGCCTGCACTTGTGTAGGTATCTGTTGTCTGCAATGCTTCTTGTATCACGGGAAACGCTTTGATAGGTTCAGCTAATGTTTCAAGACCATTTAAAGCTACGAAAACCGTACCTAGCCCAAAAGAAATTGCACCAGCGCCAAACACAATAGGTTTACGGAAAAGAAGGAAAATAGCTCCAACGATTAATAGTGGCCATAACGGGATTTGTTCATAAAAGGTCATAATTTCTGCAGTAACAGTGGTCCCGATATTCGCACCAAGAATAATTCCAATTGACTGACGAAATGTAATTAAACCAACCGAAACAAAACCTACAGTCAAAACCATTGTGCAAGAACTGCTTTGTAAAACACCTGTCACGACTACGCCCATTAACATTCCTTTAAAAGGATTTGATGTGAAGCGCTGTAATGCTTGTCTCATACTCCTGTAGGAAAGTTGATATAGTCCAATTCGGAGTACGGTCATCCCAAATAAAAATATACTTATATATACAGCAAACAAAGTTAAGAAATCAGCCAAAGTCATTCACCTCTATAACACTATATGGACAAGGTGAAAATTCATGAAGATTTTTTTAATAAGGAACTTATGCATACTGAAAAAGGAGTGATCGAATGCTGCAAAAAATAGATCGTGTCAAAATGCATAGTTATCCTGGAATGGTAGCTGTAGTTGGGACATATGGGAATGAAAATCCAAATTTTATGGCTGCGGGTTGGCATTCATTTTTATCAATCAACCCTCCAATGTATGGAGTTGCGATTGGAAGAGAACGTTTCACTTATAAATGCTTACAACAAAAGAAGGAATTCACGGTAAACTTTCTTCCTGAATCTCTAGCTGAATTTATTCAATTATCCGGTTCTGTAAGTGGAGAGGATGTTAATAAAATAGAAATAGCAAATCTTCAATCAAAAGATGCTGAAACGGTAGATGCTCCTTACTTAGAAAACGCCTACATTGTGTATGAATGCTCGATCAATAATATGGTTTCAACTGGTGACCATGAGTGGGTAATAGGCGATATAGAGACATGTCGCGTAGATGAAGGGCTATTCCAGGAGGATGGATTACCTAACTTTGAAAAATTAAACATTCCACTCTATCTTGGACGTTCTACATATGTTACATTAGATGCACAGGCAAAGCAAAAGCAATATAAAAAACCTTATGAAGATGATTCAGAAAAAAGTTGAATCTATTTAGGGAATGTATTATAATTGCCTAAGGCATGTGTCATGACAATGTTCACATGTAATCTTGAAACTGTCTTTTTGCTTTGGAGGGAGGGAAATAGCATGTCAAATTCAACTCGCGTGCGTAAAAACGAGTCTCTTGAAGATGCTCTTCGTCGCTTCAAGCGTAGTGTATCCAAGAGTGGTACACTTGCTGAATATCGTAAACGTGAACATTACGAAAAACCTAGCGTTAAACGTAAGAAAAAGTCTGAAGCTGCTAGAAAGCGCAGATAGAAGGTGTAAGGTAAATGTCATTACTTGATCGTCTAAACCAAGATATGAAACAGGCTATGAGGAATAAAGAGAAGGATAAGCTTGCGACAATTCGCATGGTTAAATCCGCTCTCCAAAATGAAGCCATAAAGCTTGGTAAGGATGAATTATCAGAGGAAGAAGAATTAGCTGTTTTATCTCGTGAGTTAAAACAAAGAAAAGATTCCCTCCAAGAATATGAAAATGCTGGTCGAGATGATCTTGCAGAAAAATCTGAGCGTGAAATTGAACTGATTCAATCATATATGCCTGACCAACTTTCTGAGGATGAGCTAGACGAGATCGTTCAAGAAACGATTAAGGAAGTCGGTGCGACATCTAAGAAGGAAATGGGCCAGGTAATGAGCGCCATTATGCCGAAGGTAAAAGGCAAAGCAGATGGTTCTCAAGTAAATCAATTAGTCCAAAAACATTTATCTTAAAGCGAAAAGATCGCCTGTTTCGGGCGGTCTTTTTTTAATGTTTTACATATTCATTTGAATGCGTTATCAAAATTTTTTTGAAACGAAATGGAGAGCTGTTCGTAATAGAGTTAACACAATAATGAAAGGAGGGGAAACCATGAAAAAGATTGCTCGGTTGATTTGGATATTATCAATTGTTTGTTTAGTCTTTCCCATATTCTTTTCTGGGCATTCAGCAGCGGAGGGAGAAGGGAAAAAGGTTTTCATTGTGCCGCTTGAGAATGAAGTTGAAAGAGGCCTTGAATCGTTTCTCGAGAGAAGTGCGAATGAAGCCCGGAAGCAAGGTGCTGACCATATTATTTTTGAAGTAGACACACCTGGTGGAAGTGTTAAGGCTGCTAAAAATATTGCGCAGATCTTCCAAGCTATTGAAATACCGACTACGGCCTATATTAAGAAAGATGCATTATCAGCTGGTTCCTATATTTCCATGAATGCAGATCAAATTTATATGGATCCGAATGCATCGATGGGGGCTGCCGGGGTCATAACTTCAGACGGGAATGCAGCAAGTGAGAAAGCTCAATCTGCTTGGATTACTGCGATGAGAAGTGCAGCAAAATCCAATGATCGAGACCCTATATATGCCGAAGCCATGGCGAATAAAGAAATTGATCTACCCGAGCTACGAGCAGGAAAAGGTAAGTTTTTAACTTTAGGTGCTGAGGAAGCCATGCAAGTTGGTTATGCTGAAGGCATTGTTGATAGCCGACAACAGCTTCTTGAAAGGTTGGACCTATCTGATGCTGAAACGATTGAGACTCAAGCTACGTTAACAGAAAATATTGCACGATTTATAACGAATCCAGTTGTAGTTCCTATATTGTTATCCATAGCAAGTTTAGGGTTCGTAGTAGAACTATATTCTCCAGGTTTTGGAATCCCGGGAATAATGGGATTCTCAGCTTTGATACTGTTCTTTTACGGACATATGGTTGCAGATTTAGCTGGTTATGAAGTGATCATCTTCTTCCTAATCGGAGTCGTTTGTGTCGTCTTAGAGATCTTTGTCCCAGGCGGTATATTAGGGGTTATTGGAGTAGGAGCAATCATCGGCTCTCTCTTCCTTTCAACAGATGATATGGGTCATATGACGATGAGTATTGCTATCGCATTAATGGTATCAATCATCGCATCTGTCCTTTTATTCCGTTTTATGGGACTGGAAAGAGGATTTTTTAGGAACATTATTTTAAGTGATTCCATCTCTACAGAAAAAGGATACATCTCATCAAAAAGTCGTTTGGAACTGATTGGATTAGAAGGGGCAACCTTAACGCCTCTTCGCCCATCAGGTACAGGGATTTTTGATGGAGAAAGAATTGATGTTGTAAGTGAAGGCGGATACATTTCCAGTGGAACTCAAGTGAAAATTGTAAAAGCTGAAGGAACTCGCGTAGTTGTTAGAGAATTAGACAAGGAAGAATAAAAAGGGGGAAAATAAAAAATGAATCCACAAGATTTATTACCAATTGTATTAATAGCTGTCATCATTATTGTTGTTGCAGTACTGTTTACGTTTATTCCAGTAATGTTATGGATTAGCGCATTAGCAGCAGGTGTACGTATTTCAATCTTCTCACTAGTAGGGATGCGCTTACGTCGCGTTGTACCGAATCGTGTCATTAACCCATTAATTAAAGCTCACAAAGCGGGTCTGAATCTCCAAACAAACCAGCTAGAGAGTCACTACCTTGCTGGTGGTAATGTTGACCGTGTTGTTAATGCATTAATTGCTGCTCATCGTGCTAATATTGAACTGAGCTTTGAACGTGGTGCTGCGATTGATTTGGCAGGACGAGATGTATTAGAAGCTGTTCAAATGAGTGTTAACCCTAAAGTGATTGAAACACCTTTTATTGCAGGTGTGGCTATGGATGGAATTGAAGTGAAAGCAAAAGCTCGAATCACCGTTCGTGCTAACATTGACCGCCTTGTAGGTGGTGCTGGAGAAGATACGGTTATTGCACGTGTAGGTGAAGGGATTGTTAGTACAATCGGTAGTTCAGAAAATCATAACAAAGTACTAGAAAACCCAGATCGCATTTCTCAAAATGTACTTGGTAGAGGCTTAGATGCGGGTACTGCATTTGAAATTCTATCGATTGATATTGCGGACATTGATATCGGTAAAAACATTGGCGCGATCCTTCAAACAGATCAGGCTGAAGCAGATAAAAATATAGCTCAAGCTCGCGCTGAAGAACGTCGTGCGATGGCTGTTGCCCAAGAACAAGAAATGCGTGCTCGTGTACAAGAAATGCAGGCGAAGGTTGTGGAAGCAGAAGCAGAAGTTCCACAAGCTATGGCAGAAGCTCTACGAAGTGGAAACATTGGCGTTATGGATTATTACAACCTAAAGAATATTCAGGCCGATACAGATATGCGTGATGTAATCGGGAAAATGAATAGTGACGAAAACGAAGAAGAAGAGTAGGTTGATCGCTCATATTTCTGAAAGGGGGCGATGGTATGGATGATCTTTTGGCATTAGCACCCATAATTGCTGTTGTTCTTGGCTGGCTCTTTAGTAATTTTAAGAAAGATCGAGATGAAAAGAAAGCTAGATCTGAAGCAAAACCAGTTCAATCTTCTACTAGGCATACAACCACATCGAATGATTCAAGTTCAGTTGAGATTGGGACGGAAACGAAAACAGATTTACAAACGTATGCTGAGCGTCAACGAGAGCGTTACAAGGATAATCAAAGCAGAACGACACCATCTTCTGCTGGAGAAATATCAGACTCTAAGCATAATGCATTAAAGGATGAAAAAGGGCATAATTATTATGAGAGAGATGATGAAACACCTTATCAACAAGGTGAGGATTCTCCTTATGAAAGAGATCAATATGCTCCGTATCAACGTGACCAACTAAAGCCTTATAGAGGTGATGGTGGGAAACCGAAAGTAAAGTTGAGCGGGGTACAAAAACTATCACAAAAAAAATTAGCCCAAAGCATAATTATGGCTGAAGTATTAGGTCCACCTAGATCTCAAAAACCTTATCGCTCAAAATAAATAATTTTCCAAAGCAAAGCGCGAAATGTAGTGATACATTTCGCGCTTTTTTCATACATATGTATGTGAGAGGGGGCATGAGGGATGAAAACATGGCAACAACGATTTGGAAACTGGCTTGCACAGCATTTAGATTTACCAACAGATGTCATCCTCGAACTTCCAAGGATAACTACAATTGGTCAAATACATGCTTACATAGAAAATCATAAGGGCTTACTTTTATTTTCAGATAAAGAGATTCGTCTGAAGTTAAATCAAGGGCAGCTCCTTATAAAAGGAAAGGGTTTTGTCCTCAGGATGATGCTCCCGGAAGAGATTTTAGTTGAGGGTACGATTGAAGAGGTTACATTTTTGCAAGAAAACTCATAGATCTAGGAGGCAATTATGAAAATAACTCAAGGGGTCTTCTTTACAGGGTACACAACGGTTAAAGTTAAGGGGAAGTTCCCCGAGTTCTTTTTTAACCGTTGTAGTGAAAAAGGTATTATGCTTTGGGATATTAAAAAGATAGACGAGCACACGTGTCAGGCCAATATAAAGCTGGAAGATGTATCGCTTTTGAAACAAACTAGGCGTAATACAGACTATAAGATATCTTTCGAAAAACGGATGGGGTTACCGTTTTGGATAAGTTCACTAATGAATAAGAAACCACTAGTAATAGGGTTTTTATTAGGCTGTATGATGGTTTTTCTTTTATCTAATATGGTTTGGCGTATTCAAATTGATGGTGTTACACCGGAAATTGAGCATAAGATTGAAAAGCACTTAGATAGATATGGTGTTCAATTTGGAGCATGGAAATTTAATATTGATACACCTAGTATGATGCAACAAAAGCTACTAACAGATATACCGGAATTATTGTGGATAGGAATTACTGAGAATGGGACAACCTATCACTTACAAGGTATCGAAAAAACGATCGTAGAAGAAAAGATTGAAATGGGAGCCCAACACCTCATTGCTAGTAAAAAAGGTGTTATAGTTGATATGTTCGTAGAGGAAGGGGTACCTCTTGTTAAGGTCAATGATTTTGTTGAAGAGGGAGATATGTTAGTTTCAGGCCTTATTGGGAGAGAAGATGAAGAAGAAGCGGTTCGAGCAAAAGGGGAAATCATAGCAGAAACCTGGTATAAAAGCCAGCTATCCATTCCGCTTTCTGTAAACTATGATGTCCTCACAGGGGAAAAGAAGAACCAATATGCGATCAATATAGCAGGATTTGGAGTACCAATATGGGGCTTTGGGAATCCAGATTATAAAAATATTCATACAGAGACTTATAACAAACCTTTTTATTTGTTTAAATGGGAAATTCCTTTATCATTAATAACAAAAAAACTATGGGAAAAAGAAGTGTTTGAGAAGACAAGAACAGAAGATGAAGCTGTAAAAGTAGGGATTGAACAAGCAAAAAAAGAGTTGCGAGGAAAGCTTCATGAAGACGCTGACATCATCTCTGAAAAAGTTTTGCACAGGAAGAAAGAGAATGGTAAAGTTAAATTAATCCTATACTTTAAAGTTGAAGAAAATATTGTGAAAACACAACCTATCACTCAAGGAGACTGAAGAATGCAAGAAGACCTACAAACAATTGATATACAATTAGATAACCCAAATGAAGCAATGGCTTTATTTGGGACAGGTGATCGTAACTTAAAACAAGTTGAAAACCAACTGCAAGTTTCTATTGTTACAAGAGGCGAGCATGTGAGCGTATCAGGTAATCGAGGCCATGTTCTACTTGTTGAGCAAGTATTTCATGCATTGTTAAAGGTTATCCGTAGAGGGATTAAAATATCTGAACGTGATGTTATTTATGCAATAGACTTAGCTAAAAACGATAAAATTGAAGAATTTGAGACACTATTTGAGGATGAAATTGCTAAAAATTATAATGGCAAATCAATTCGAGTGAAGACGCTTGGACAACGTAATTATGTTTCAGGCATGAAAACGCATGACCTTGTATTTGGAATTGGTCCTGCCGGTACTGGTAAGACATACTTAGCTGTAGTTATGGCTGTTCAAGCACTGAAAAACGGTGATGTTAAGCGTATCATCCTAACAAGACCTGCTGTGGAAGCTGGAGAAAGCTTAGGATTTTTACCAGGTGATCTTAAAGAAAAAGTAGACCCTTATTTACGTCCGCTATACGATGCATTACACGATGTATTAGGTACTGAGCATACAGGACGTCTTATTGAAAGAGGAACGATTGAAATTGCGCCACTCGCTTATATGCGTGGGCGTACTCTTGATGATGCATATGTGATTTTAGATGAAGCTCAGAATACAACTCCAGAACAAATAAAGATGTTTATTACACGACTTGGTTTTGGCTCCAAGATGATTATCACAGGAGACATAACGCAAGTAGACTTACCTAAAGGTGTTACATCTGGTCTGAAAGTTGCTGAGAAAAAGCTTTCTAAGATAGAGGGAGTGGCTTTCTCTTATCTAGAGCAAGCCGACGTAGTTCGTCACCCAATTGTTCAAAAAGTTATTGACGCTTACGAAGAAATGTAGAACTGTAAGACCCGATTGAGGGTCTTATTTCTATATTTTTTGGGATGGAATGAGGTGACATGATGCAGAGTCAATGGTGGAATCATTTCAAAGTCAACCGCTTAATCTATAATAAATCGCTAGCCATAGGAGGATCCCTTCTACTTTTAGGAGTGGTCATGTTTCTTATGGCTTTTTCCAATGTCCAAACCAAGACCTATGATATACAACGATTTGAAACAGCTAAAGAAACCATTATGTCTCCTATAAGCATTGAGGACAAGCAAAGGACTGACGAAAGAAGACGAGATGCTATTGAGTCTGTAGCGGATATATACTCCGTTAATCGATCGATAACAGCCAAGAGGATTAATTATATTAAAGAAATGTTTGGGGCTGTATCTGCTGCGGAGAAAAATAATCAAAAAGTTGTATCAACTGGGTCTGACGGAAAAGAAGCAGATCGGGAATTAGATAAGGAGGAGTTACTTCAACACCTGTTATCGGATGAAATTTCTGATTCCGTTCCTTCTTCTGTATTTAGCCAACTACTTCAATTATCAAAAGAAAAGCGAAATGTAGCTGAAGATCTAGTTCTTAAGGCGATATCAGAACGGATGAATGAAGGGGTAAAAGCAAGTAACGTTTCACAAGCGAAACAAAACATTAAAGAGAAATTGGATTTAGTAAGTTTTGATGCTTCTTTACAGGAAGCTTTGCATGATATAGTTGATTTTGCTATCGTTCAAAACTCTTTTGTGGATCTTGAAAAAACGAATCAAGCTAAACAGGATGTGGCGAATGATGTAGAACCTGTAATGATCAAGCAAGGGCAAGTGCTTGTACTTCAAGGTGAAAGGATAACAGAGGAAGTTTATCAAAAGCTCTCTCTTGTAGGTCTTTTAGATAGTAAGAGCAATACCTACCCTTACATAGGATTGATCATTTTAATTGTGTTGTCACTAGGTGTGATTGGCCATGAAATGAATCGGTTGTATATGAAGCAAAAGTTAGACGTAGGAACAGTTGTATCGTTATTTATGATTTGTGTACTGATGTTCGGCTTTATGAAAATCGGGAGTGTATTCCAATCATCACTGGACAACTTCTATTTTGCTGTTCCACTAGCTTCAGGTGCTATCTTGTTAAAGCTTTTGATTAATGAAAGGATTGCCGTATTGTTTTCTGTTGTGTTCTCTGTATTTGGTACCGTGTTTTTTAATCAACAAATACCGGGAACGCTAAATGTAGAGGCAGGACTTTATTTTATTTTCACCCAATTAGCAGCAGTCTTATTTCTTCAAAATGTACAAGACCGTGCTGCGATCATTAAAGCTGGTGTAGGTGTTATGATTACAAATGTTTTGATTGTCATTGTATTCATGTTATTATCCTATGAACCGCTTAGTTGGACAGATATTACGAATCCATTACTTTATGGAGTGATAGCTGCTTTTTTATCAACTGTTTTAACATTCGGTTTACTTCCATTATTCGAAACGGGGCTTGGAATTTTGTCAGACACGAAGCTGCTTACTTTGGCCAATCCGAATCATCCATTACTTCGAAAAATCTTAACGGAAACACCAGGCACCTATCATCATTCTGTAATGGTTGCAAACCTAAGTGAAGCGGCATGTGAAGCAATTGGTGCAAACGGCCTTCTTGCTCGTGTGGCTGCGTATTATCATGATTTAGGAAAAACACATAAACCTCATTTCTTTATTGAAAATCAAATGGGTATGAAAAATCCTCATGATAGGATTGAACCAAAGCAAAGTGCGGAAATAATAATAGAGCACCCTTATATCGGTGCGAATATGTTACGAAAGCATCGTCTTCCAAAAGAAATTGTAGATATCGCAGAACAGCATCATGGCACAACGTTATTAAAGTATTTTTATTACAAAGACAAAGAACAAAATCCAAATGTAAGAGAGGAAGATTTCCGATATCCTGGCCCAAAACCTCAATCGAAAGAAGCAGCAATCGTATGCATATGTGATTCGATTGAAGCGGCTGTACGCTCACTTAAACAGCCATCAACTGATGAAATTGAAAAGTTGGTACATTCCATCATTACAGATCGTATGTTGGATGGTCAGTTATCGGACAGTCCTTTAACATTGAAAGATACCGAACGTATTCATGTAGCGATTTGTGAGACGCTAAAAGGGATCTTTCACTCAAGAATTCAATACCCTGATGAAGCAACAGAACCCGTTAAGGAGGCAAAATAATGCAAATTGATTTTCATGATGAAACCCATTCCGTAAGCGAAGATTACATTGATCTAATTGATCGAGTTCTACAATTTGCTGCGAAAGAAGAGGATGTGCAAACTGAGGCAGAAATGTCTGTATCATTCGTAGATAATAAAGAGATTCAAGTTGTTAATCGAAATTACCGTCAAAAAGATGAACCGACAGATGTTATTTCTTTTGCCATGCAAGAAGAAGGTGAAGAAGAAATGAAAATTATCGGAGCAGAAATGCCGGTATTATTAGGAGATATTATTATTTCCGTTGATAAAGCAAAGGAACAAGCTGAAGAGTATCAGCACTCATTAGAGCGTGAATTAAGCTTCTTGGCTCTACATGGGTTTTTACATCTGCTCGGGTATGATCATTTGAATGAAGAAGATGAAAAGAAAATGTTTACAAGACAAGAGGATATATTAAATGCCTTTGGACTCAAAAGAGGGTAAGAAGAAGCTAATTGGTTTTTCCTTTGCATTCAATGGAATTAAAGAGATCATTAAATCGGAAAGAAACTTTCGGATTCACCTCATTACCACTTTTTTTATAGTATTAATGGGTTTGTTTTTCAATATTAAGCCGTATGAATGGATTGCTATTTGTTTAGTGGTTTCGTTGGTTCTTATTCTTGAAATGATTAATTCTGCTATTGAACGCATAATGGACTTTTTATCCCCAGACCGACATACCATTGTAGGGCAAATAAAAGACATTACAGCTGGATCTGTATTGGTAGCAGCCATTACATCTGCTGTTATCGGAGCTATTATATTTTTACCTAAAATCATGAATCTCCTCGGGTTTTAACGCCCGAGGATTTTCTGTTTTATCCCTTGTATTGTTCCGTTATATGGCAGTTATCTGGAATAACTGTTTTAGATAGAGAGGCGGTTCCGTTGCTATTGTGGAGTGCGGTGGGCTTGGGAACGGGTTGCTTTCCCCGGACGAACGACCGAGCCTCCTCATCCGCTACGCTTCTTGCGGGGTCTCGCTCGCCCGTTTTTCCGGAGGAGTTAACCCGTTCCCAAGCCCACCTTAGCCGAATGGTGATTAACGGAACCGCAGAGAGAATGTGAGGAAATGCTTGCGGACAATTGTTCCGTTATTTGACCTTAAAATGACTTTTCTGAATATCTTACGGACATATATTCCGTTATTTGCATCAAATCATCATGAAAAAGCCCAATTTGTCATAAATAAGGTACCATATGTCCGTAATAACTCTCGAAATGCCTTAAAAGTTCAAAATAACGGAACCGATTTTCGTAACGTTTAGAGCTCAAGTAACTAGGGTCCGTTAATCTCCATAAACGCAAAGGGGTGAGGGAAACGGCAAACTCCCGCGGTAGAAAGGGCAGATGAGACCCCGCAAGGAGCGTAGCGTATGAGGAGGCTCGGACGGTCTTCCACAGGAGTATCGCCGTTTCAATGAACCCCTTACTCTTTTTCCAGCAACGGACTTCTCTCAATTTATCTCGATTCCAAGTCTTCAAATAAGGGGCATTAATGGAATAAACTATACTATCTATATGTCGAAAAATCGTTATTCAGATATTTCTGACTTCTAATTTCAGCATGTTTTGTCGATTGTATGAAATAAGGCATGTTTTGTAGTAAAATAAGAAGAAATAATAAAGCTTCCTGTTAACATAGGCTCGAGCAGTCTTTAATCGAAGCAATACACAGAACAATCTTGGAGGAAACAACATGGACCAAAACTTTAAATCAGGATTTATATCCATCATCGGACGACCGAATGTAGGAAAGTCCACATTCATGAACAGAGTGATTGGGCAGAAAATTGCCATCATGAGTGATAAAGCTCAAACGACACGTAACAAGGTGCAAGGTGTTTATACAAGTGAAGATGCTCAGCTTGTATTCATCGATACACCAGGAATCCATAAACCAAAGCATAAACTTGGAGATTTCATGGTCAACATGGCTGAACAAAGCCTAAATGAAGTGGACTTAGTCCTATTTATGATTAACGCAAAAGAAGGATTTGGACGAGGCGATGAATTTATTATTAACATGCTTCAAAAAGTAAATCAGCCAGTCTATCTAATTGTGAACAAAATTGACGAAGTTCACCCAGATGAACTCTTACCAATCATTGATGAATATAGGGCTAAATATGACTTTGCAGAAATCATTCCTATTTCAGCACTAGAAGGAAACAATGTGGACCATTTAATGAAAGTTATGGTCGATCAGATGCCGGAAGGACCACAGTATTATCCGGAAGATCATATTACCGATCACCCTGAACGATTTATCATCAGTGAATTAATACGTGAAAAAGCATTGCACTTAACACGAGAAGAAATTCCTCACTCAATTGCTGTGAAGGTAGAATCAATTAAAGAGCAAGAGGATGAAAACAAAGTGCTCGTTCAAGCGACAATTATTGTGGAAAGGTCAAGTCAAAAAGGCATTATAATCGGGAAACAAGGGAAAATGCTTAAAGAAATTGGTCAAAAGGCACGTAAGGATATTGAAAAATTATTAGGTACGAAGATTTATCTAGAACTTTGGGTAAAAGTACAGAAAGACTGGAGAAACAAGGATATGCAGCTTCAAGACTTTGGCTACAACCAAGATGAATATTAATGTTGGTAAATATTTTATAACATGAGCTCTAGTATTTCCGGTCAATCTAAGGTCAAGCAAGTTTTTTCAAACTGGATTCTGAAAAAACAGAAAGGTGGGGTTTCTTGTGCTCGACTTAACATGGAAAGTGTTTAGGCAAACAGGAAACATTGAAACCTATTTATTGATGAAGGAAATTGAAACAACACATGACGGGGATTCATCATCGGAACAAGACGATGAATTTGCAGAATTAAGTTCTCATTTTAACGAAAGTGCTAGGTGAACATGAGTGTTAGAGAAGGTTGAAGGGATAGTCATTCGGACAAATGACTATGGAGAAACCCATAAAATTGTCACATTGTTTACACGCGAGCGGGGAAAAATCGCTGTGATGGCAAGAGGTGCTAAAAAGCCAAAAAGCCGAATGGCTGCGATTTCGCAGCCATTTGTTTATGCTAGTTACCTAGTGCAAATGGGCTCAAGCATGGGCACGTTACATCAGGGTGAGGTTTTGCAATCTCTAAGAACCATTCGTGAAGACCTGATTAAAACGGCCTATGCATCTTACATAGCTGAAATAACGGACAAGCTGATTGAACAAAACGAACCAGATCCATTTATGTATCAACAGCTCCTCCAAACATTTATTTGGATGCATGAAGATAAAGATCTTGATATTTTACTACTCATGTATGAGCTGAAAATGTTTAAAAAAGGTGGGTTTGCACCACAGCTTAACCACTGTGTAAATTGTGGAAGAACAGAAGACACATTCTCATTTTCCATTCGAGAAGGTGGCTTGTTATGTTCAAGGTGTCGTCATTTAGACCAAGATGCTGTAATGCTTCAACAAAACCTTGTTAAACTGCTGCGTATCTGCTTAGAAGTTGATGTAACAAGGGTTGGCAATATATCTGTTAAACAAGAAAATAAAGATCGTCTTAAGCAACTAACGGATCTCTATTACGAACAATATGGCGGATACTTTTTAAAGTCAAAAAGATTTTTAAAACAAATGGATTGGCTTACCGATTCATAACATGCAATCGTTTGACATGCATAGGGTTATTCCGTAAACTTCTATTGTGATTAAAACATAAAAAGAAATTTTAAAGCTCGGGCCTCCTGACTCAATATTGATAACATCCTACCATTTGATTTGTGGTAGGATTTCTTATTTTCTTTTAAATCATTAAATATTAACCGGCATTTCTTTAATTGAATAAAAAAATAGGATATAATATTAGAAATAGTATGACACATATTTCAGGGGGGTGAATGTATGGATTTAACATCACGCCAAGAACAGATTATTGAGATTGTTAAAGAGGATGGTCCTATCACGGGAGAAAATATTGCAGATCGTCTTGATTTGACCCGTGCCACCCTTCGTCCAGACTTAGCTATTTTAACCATGGCGGGATATTTGGATGCACGACCACGTGTAGGTTATTTTTATACAGGGAAAACAGGTTCGGAATTATTGACAGAAAAACTAAAGAAAATTAAAGTACATGAATATCAATCCATCCCAGTTGTCGTTAATGAAAATGTTTCGGTATATGATGCCATTTGCACAATGTTTTTAGAAGATGTCGGAACTCTTTTCGTAGTAAATGATCGTTCGTTACTATTCGGTGTTCTTTCTCGAAAGGATTTATTGCGAGCAAGTATCGGGAACCAAGATCTTCGAGAAATTCCTGTACACATCATAATGACAAGAATGCCTAATGTTACAATTTGTCATAAGGATGATCTATTGTTAGAGGCTGGTCAAATTCTAATCGACAAACAAATTGATGCACTTCCAGTAGTGAGAGAAACAGAAGAAGGCTGGGAAGTGATTGGAAGATTGACCAAAACCAATCTAACAAAAGCGCTTGTAGAACTTGGGAGAGATGAACGATTATAAGCTAGGTTAAAGGAGGAGAACCAGTATGGAAAAGCCGATTGTTTATGTAGTCTCTGACTCAGTTGGAGAAACAGCAGAACTAGTCGCTAAAGCTTCAATCAGTCAATTTAATAATAGTCATTTTGAAATCCAACGCATTCCTTATATAGAAGATAAACAGACGTTAAAGGATGCTGTATTACAAGCAAAAGAAAAAGGGGCCCTTATTGGTTTCACACTTGTGAAAAGAGATTTTAGACAGTATTTATTAGAAGTAGCTAAAGAGCATAATGTACCGGCTATTGATATTATCGGACCCATGATAGACGAAATGGAAAAGTTATATAAAACAGAGCCGAAATTAGAGCCTGGTCTCGTTCATAAGTTAGATGAAGACTACTTTAAACGGGTTGAAGCCATTGAATTTGCGGTGAAATATGATGATGGTAGAGATCCACGTGGTATTTTAAAAGCAGATATTGTTCTAATTGGTGTTTCCAGAACATCTAAAACACCACTGTCTCAATACTTAGCTCACAAACGGTTAAAAGTTGCAAATGTACCTATTGTTCCTGAGGTGGATCCTCCAGAAGAATTATTTACTGTAGATCCGGCTAAATGTATTGGGTTAGAAATTACCGCAGAAAAATTAAATGATATTAGAAGAGAGCGACTCAAAGCACTTGGTTTGGATGATCAGGCTACATATGCTAACATGAAACGCATTGAACAAGAATTAAATCATTTTGAACAGGTCGTGGATCGAATCAATTGTAAAGTCATTGATGTATCGAATAAAGCGGTCGAAGAAACAGCAAACACAATTTTGCATTTAATTAAACAAAGATAAAAGAGAACACAGGAAGATTCTCCTGTGTTCTCTTTCCGTTTTATGATAAGAAAATGCTTGTTCTTTTCGTCTGATTGTCACAATTTCTCAGAAAAAATCTATAGCTTTTCAAAGTTTATTGTATTATAATTATATTTTGTGAAAAAATGTTCCTAGGGATACGCATATGCTCCCAAGGGTAGTGACGAAGGCGTTTACTTCTTTTCTATCAGATCGGATACTTTTCAGAAAGTTTAAACTTATATGGGAAGGAAGGATTCTGACCTGGGATGTCGAATATATGACAATACAGAAGAACAAAATTCTACACCATTTGTCATTTGGCCAAGCTTTTTCATTTAGTTAAAGTGAGTTCTATTAAAAAAAGCCCCAGAGTAGATAACCTTTTATAATGAGAGGGTTTACGAATGGATTTCGAGAGGAATTATCTATAAAAGGGGTGAATGTAAGAAAGGACAAGGTTGAATGGTATAGAATAAAGAACTCTTTTTACTTTCAAGACGAAAATTCATCAGAATTGAAAAAACTTGTCGAAGGTTGAAGGGATTTAAGCGTCTTTCTAGAATACTCATTAAACATGGTGATAGACATGTCAAACCGCATTCCAGAGAATGTTGTAGAAGAAATCCGTACATCAAATGATATTGTTGATGTCGTTGGAGAATATGTACAGTTAAAAAAGAAGAGTCGGAATTATTTCGGTCTTTGTCCATTCCATGGTGAGAAAACTCCTTCGTTTTCCGTTTCTCCAGATAAGCAAATTTTTCATTGCTTTGGATGCGGAAAGGGCGGGAATGTTCTCACTTTTGTTCGAGAAATAGAAGGTGTATCATTTCAAGAGGCTGTTCAAATGCTTGCTGAAAAGAGTGGGCATCAAATTCCCCAAGCAACTAATGAGGATGGGAATGAAGCTAGTGGTCAAAATCAAGAGATTCAAAATCTCTATGAAGCTCATGAGTGGTTGACTAAATTGTACCATCATTTACTTCGACATACAAAAGAAGGTAAAGATGGTTATGAGTATCTACAAGAGCGAGAGTTGACCCAGGAAACGATTGATACATTTCAATTAGGGTATGCTCCAAATGCAAAGGACTTTACCTTAAAGTTTCTACAGAACAAAGGATTCCACCCTCAAACGATGGTACGAGGCGGATTGTTATCTTATAACGAGGATAATGGAGAGTATGGCGATCGGTTTAGAGGTCGTATTATTTTCCCAATCCGAAACCATCAAGGAAAAACAGTTGGGTTTGCCGGGCGCAGTGTACACGGCAATGACCCTAAATATTTAAACAGCCCTGAAACAGAGCTTTTTCACAAAGGTAAATTGCTCTTTAACTTCGACTTAGCGCGATCAGAAATTAGAAAACAAGGAGAAGTTGTTCTATTTGAGGGGCAAATGGATGTTATATCGGCTTACCAAGCTGGGATTAAAAATGGCATTGCAACACTTGGCACAGCAATTACTGATGCACAGGCAAAACTTATTCGAAGATATGTCGAAAAAGTTATTATTTGTTATGACTCGGACAATGCTGGGATAGAAGCCTCCTATAAGGCTGCCAATTTACTTCATAAAGCCGGTTGTGATGTTCGCGTCGCTAACATACCTGAAGGAAAAGACCCCGATGAGTATATTCACACACATGGTAGTGAAGCATTTCGGAATCATGTTTTAGATTCAAGTGCTACTTATATGGGCTTTATCATAAAGTATTTGAGGCGCGGGTTTAACCTACAACATGAAGGAGATCGGATTCGCTATATCGAAAAGGTATTAGATGAGATAGCGAAAGTCGATAAACCGGTTGAACGTGACTATTATTTACGAGATTTGGCATCAGATCATGATCTTTCTTTAGAGGTTTTAGAAAAGGAAATCACAGATCGCAGAAAAAAGCAAGGCCGTGAGAAGGATAATAATGCTTCGACTAGCTATACTAATTATAAAGTAGAGAAGAAGCAAGATGCGAAATTATTGCCGGCTTATCATAATGCAGAAAGGCATCTGATTTACTATATGATGCAAGATGCTGCGATTGCAGATAAAGTTCAAGATACAATCGGTGGTGCGTTTAATTTAAATGAACATCAGGTCATAGTAACGTATTTATATGCTTACTATGAAGAGGGATACTCCCCAAACCCTGGTCAGTTTATAGAGCAACTACCTGATCCAAATATGAAGAGTCTAGTGACTGAAATTGCAATGATGAAGCTACAACCCGATATAAGCGATCAAGAAATTCAAGATTACATCCGAGTTATTTCCGCCAAGAAAAATGAAAAAGAGAACATCACTTCACTACAAAAGCAACAAAAAGAAGCTGAACGTCAAAATGATCCAGTTAAAGCGGCTCAAATTGCGATGGAGATCTTGAAGCTCAAGCAAAGCTTGAAATCAAATTAATGTTGTATTGAAGGAAGTTTGGAAGGAGGGGGACTCATGGCAGAGAAGCCATCAAGTCAAAAATCAACTGAGAATGAGCTAACCCTAGAACAGGCAAAGGAACAGGTGCTTGAATTAGGGAAAAAGCGTGGAATATTAGCTTATGAAGAAGTGGCTGAGCGTTTATCCAATTTTGAATTGGATTCAGAGACAATGGATGAGTTCTATGAGTATTTAAATGATCAAGGTGTAGAAGTGATTGGAGATTCAAATGAGGATCCAAGCATTCAACAACTCAACAAAGAAGAGGAATTCGATCTGAATGATTTAAGTGTACCGCCAGGGGTGAAAATTAATGACCCTGTTCGTATGTACCTTAAAGAAATTGGGCGTGTAGACCTTCTGTCAGCTGAAGAAGAGATTAACCTTGCGCAACGCATTGAAAACGGTGATGAAGAAGCGAAGCGTCGTTTAGCTGAAGCAAACTTACGTTTAGTAGTAAGTATTGCAAAACGTTATGTAGGTCGCGGCATGCTTTTCCTTGACTTAATTCAAGAAGGAAACATGGGATTAATTAAAGCTGTTGAAAAGTTTGATTATCGTAAAGGGTATAAGTTTAGTACGTATGCTACGTGGTGGATCCGTCAGGCAATCACCCGTGCTATTGCTGACCAAGCAAGAACAATCCGTATACCTGTACACATGGTTGAAACGATCAATAAATTAATTCGGGTGCAACGTCAACTTCTTCAAGATCTTGGTCGTGAACCAATTCCTGAAGAAATTGCTGAAGACATGGACCTAACACCAGATAAAGTTCGAGAAATCTTGAAAATTGCTCAAGAACCCGTTTCATTAGAAACTCCAATTGGTGAAGAAGATGACTCTCATTTAGGTGATTTCATCGAAGACCAAGAAGCGACATCCCCTTCAGACCATGCAGCTTATGAGTTGTTAAAAGAACAGTTAGAGGACGTACTAGACACATTAACAGACCGTGAAGAAAATGTTCTACGTCTTCGTTTTGGACTAGATGATGGTCGTACACGTACACTTAAAGAAGTTGGTAAAGTATTTGGTGTTACTCGTGAACGTATCCGTCAAATTGAAGCGAAAGCTCTTCGCAAATTACGTCACCCTAGTCGTAGCAAACGTCTAAAAGACTTCTTAGAATAGAAATGAAATGCTCAGTCATTTAGTGTTGATGGCACTTTATGGCTGTGCATTTTACTATTTTAATGGCTGGGATATGACATAGTCCATAATTAGGAATAAAGCGTAATAACCAGTATGAATGCGCTTAATTATACTTGCTAATATGCAAGACTTGATCAAATTCCTACGGAGTGAAACCAATGGCGCATGAGCGGAAAACAATCATTATTGATGAAATTAAGTACTGGAAAGAACATCAATTATTGCCTAAAGAATACTGTGATTTTTTGTTAGCATTATATACTGAAGGAAACGATGATTCTGAAGATGAACCAAAACAAAAGCACTTTCCCTTTAAAGATGTAGGGAGCTTTATATATGTTTTATTACTTTTATCTCTTTTGCCTTTATCGTTTCTTGTCATCCATTTTACTGAATTATCCATGCCAATGCAAACTGGCTTAATATTATTTTTTCTAGGTTTTTCATTACTGAATATTTGGTTTTTCTATAGGAAAAACTCAATACAAGTACATGTAGCGATCATTGTTTTTTTATTAATCCTATTTTTATATACTTCCTATCTCTCAAGTGAGTGGGCAAATCAATCGTGGTTCAATCACGCAGTCATTTTACTAAATTGTCTTTTATGGATAGGGTTTGGTATCAAACAAAAGCTTACATACTTAATTGCATCAGGATTCATAGGCATTATTGTTTGGTGTCTTTATATCTTTTTTTAAGATTCATACGCTTTCCCCTTTTCTATCGTAGCGTTTTCAAGTAAAATATATATAGTTTGTCCTAATTATAGGCAAAAAGGGGATTACATAAGGAGGAAAATTAGCATGAAGAGAAACCCAGTTATGCCATATGCTTTAATTGCTGTACTCGGCCTAACCCTTATGATTGTGATTTCTTTTGTTGGTTTAAACCAAATGGATCAAGTAAAAGAAGGTCATGGTGGCGAGGAGAAAGAAGAAGAAGCAGCTACTACGGACCCAGAAAAAATTTATAGTCAAAACTGTGCTAGTTGTCATGGTTCTGATTTATCAGGTCAAGTAGGTCCAAGCCTAAAAACACTCGGTTCGAAATATTCTAAAGAAGAGATTCAAGGGATTATCGAAAACGGAAAAGGTTCTGCGATGCCTGCATTTAAAGGTAAGTTAAAGTCAGAACAAATTAAAAGCTTAAGTACATGGCTTTCTGAAAAGAAATAATGAAGAGATTGAAAAGCCTTCTGATCCTTTCAGAAGGCTTTTCTTTTTACACGTTAAGAAAGTATAAAATTTTAGCAATGAAGGCAATTCAACGTAGTGAAAATTTTGAAAGTATGAATTATAAGTGCAACTAAGCCTCTGTCTACTCCTTAATAGGCTTTCAATCGGCAAGCTTTCTTTAAAGAGTGAAAAACGTAATGTTTGAAAGAATAAAAAAGCGGTGATAACAATTGAAACAAATACAACTTTCTGAAAGACTGAAAAAAGTTGCGTCATATTTACCTGAATCAGCATTATTTGCTGATATTGGCTCTGATCATGCGTATCTACCATGTCATGTGTGTATTCATGATTCATCTTCACGTGCTATTGCTGGTGAAGTAAATGAGGGGCCTTTTCAAGCGGCTGTCAATCAAGTTACTGAACAAGGGTTACAAGAGCGCATTGAAGTTCGAAAAGGAGACGGATTAAACGTCATTGAGCAAGGTGAAGTAGAACAAGTCACCATTGCAGGTATGGGTGGAAAGTTAATTCGTCATATACTTGAGGATGGCAAGGATAAACTTACGAAAACAGAGCGTATTATTACGCAACCCAATATTGATGCTAGAGTATTAAGGGAATGGTTTATCCAGCATAACTATGTTCTCATTCATGAAGATATTCTTGAAGAAGATGGTCATATTTATGAGATACTCGTAGCAGATAAAGGGGATTCATTGGCACCATACACGGATGAAAGAGAAAAGGAACTGTTCTTTGGACCATTTCTTTTAAAGAAAAAAGATCCTGCATTCATTAAGAAATGGAAGCATGAACGTGATAAATTAGTGAAAATAACAGAACAAATGAGACAGGCAACTCAACCTGATGAGGACAAGATAAAACAATTTCAAAATCAGATTAAATGGATTGAGGAGGTCTTAAATCATGAGTAACATTGCAACCGGACAGCAAATTATTAAATGGTTTGAACAATTAGCACCAAAGCATTTAGCGATGGACAAAGATCCAATCGGAATTCAAGTAGGGACCCTTAATAAAAAAGTAAATAAAGTCATGGTCACATTAGATGTGTTAGAAAACGTTGTAGATGAAGCCATAGAAAATGAAGTGGATCTTATCATAGCACACCATCCATTACTTTATGTGCCTTTAAAACAGGTTAATCCTGATCATGAAAAAGGACGAATCGTTCAAAAGCTCTTGAAGCATGATATTACGGTGTATGCTGCTCACACGAATCTTGATGTCGCTAAAGGTGGCGTAAATGAAGCTTTATGTGAAGCTCTTGGTGTGGTACCGAAAGATATTCTAGTAGAAACGGGAAGTGAAAAGTTATATAAATTAGCTGTCTATGTTCCTGAAACTCACCAGGATCAACTGAGACTCGCCTTAGGTGATGCTGGAGCGGGTCACATTGGTGATTATAGTCACTGTATCTTCCAAACACCTGGAACTGGATCTTTCAAACCTTTAGATGGTACAAACCCTTATATCGGTACACAAGGTGAAATCGAGAAAGTTGAAGAAGTTAAAATGGAAACGATTGTTCCTCAATCTCTTTTAACTAGTGTGTTAAAAGTTATGGAAGAGGCACACCCATATGAAGAAGTCGCTTACGATCTATTTCCACTTGAAAACAAGGGTGAAAAACAAGGGGCCGGGCGAATAGCTAAACTCGATGAACCTAAGACATTGCGCGAATTAGCGGAACATGTGAAACAAGCATTAGATGTCCCGACATTAAGAGTAGTTGGAGATCTTGATAAAAGGGTAGAAACGATTGCTGTATTAGGGGGCGATGGAAACAAATTTACCTCCCAAGCAAAACGCAAGGGAGCAGATGTTTTCATTACGGGCGATCTTTATTTCCACGTAGCTCATGATGCACTAGGTATGGGACTAAATGTTATCGACCCAGGACACCATGTTGAGAAGGTCATGAAGAAAAAAGTTAAAGACTACCTACAAGCGGAATTTGAAAAGCAAGGTGTAGATACAGAGCTTATGGTATCTCAAGTGAATACAGAGCCTTTTCAATTTATGTAAAAGGTTAAGGCAGAACACCTTAGTGTGTTCTGCTTTTTTGGGTGGGGAGTTTAGTACCTTTCCACGAAATGCTTATTCCATACAACTGCCATATAATGAAACAAAATTAAATGATTAATAAAGGTTATACTAAATAAAAAAGGAGCTACATTTATGCCGTGGATCAAACCCGTAAAACAACAAAACCTAAAAGAATATAAAATATATGAAGAACTTGAAAAACCTGTTCCAATTTTCAATCGAATGGTGGCTCATTCACCAGATATACTAGAAGCATTCATACCTTTACAGAATGCGGTGAAAAATACATTTCTTTCAGATGATTATCGGGAGGCTATTATTACGTACGTATCAATAAAAAATGGATGTGAGTTTTGCACCAAAAGTCATGCTACCGTTTTAGGAGAATTAATTGGGGAGAGCGAAGTAGTAAAAAAGCTAACCAATTATCAATCAGAGGATTGGGATGAGAAACTAAAATCCATTTTGAACTACGCAGAAAAACTTACCTCTAAGCCTGTTTCAGTAACCAAAGAAGATATAACTCAAATGCAAAGTCATGGATATAGGGAAAAAGAAATTTTCGAAATCAATCAAGTTGTGGCTTATACGACTTATACGAATCAAATGTCGGTAGGGCTTGGATTATAAAAAAGTGCTTTGGAATTTAAATTCCAAAGCACTTTTGCTTCATTAATCATATTAAGCTTTTTTCGTTTTAACCTTAGGCAAGATCTTACGCTGTTCAACCTTAGAAGTGCGATCCCATGTTTCAGGATCATTTACATCATATTTCTCGATAAACTTGATGACCTCTTTAACAAGAGGTGTAGGAGTTGATGCGCCTGCTGTAATAGCTACTTTTTCAACCCCTTCAAGCCATTCATATTCAATTTCACTTACATCAGAGATGCGATAAGCTTTTGTTCCAGCTTTTTCTTCAGATACTTGTTGTAGGCGACATGAGTTATTACTTCTTGGGTCCCCGACAACTAGGGTTAAATCTGCTTCTCCAGCTTGTTCAGCAACAGCTTCCTGTCTTACTTGAGTTGCCATACAAATTTCTTGGTGCATTTCAGTTTGTGGAAATTTATTTTGGACAGCTACCATGACATCGTAAACATCCCACTGACTCATTGTCGTTTGGTTGGTTACCATCACTTTATCGCTTGTGACATTTAAGTCCTTAACGTCTTCTTCGTTCTGAATCAGGTGCACATGGTCTGGTGCTACTCCCACGGCTCCTTCAGGCTCAGGGTGTCCTTTTTTGCCAATATAGACAATTTCATATCCTTCAGCAACTTGTTTGCGAATTAAATCATGGGTGTTTGTCACATCTGGGCATGTTGCGTCTAAGACGGTTAAACCTTTTTCCTCAGCACGCTTTTTCACTTCTGGTGATACGCCATGAGCTGTGAATATGACGGTTCCCTCATGAATATCTTCCAGTAGCTCTAAGCGGTTTTTGCCGTCTAATGTTACGACACCTTCTTCTTCAAATGCTTCGGTTACATGCTGATTATGGACAATCATCCCTAAAATATATAAAGGACGAGGTAAATTTGGATCCTTAGAGGCGTTTCGAGCGATGACCATCGCATCCACGACTCCGTAGCAGTATCCTCTAGGAGCAATTTTAATTACTTCCATGTTCGGTTTCCCCCTCTAACTCCTCGAGTTCATCTCATACAAAGTTTCTTATTATATTATAAAGGGAAAATCCTTATATTACAAAGAGAGTCCATTAAATGATAAAAGGAAAGATGGATTATTTGTCAAGACTCTACTATAATAGAAAAGCAAGAGTAGAACGTAAAGGAGTACAAAAATGACAGATCAAAAATTCCAATCATTTGGATTACAACCAATGATGAATGATATTATTTCTAAGTTAAATTTTCAGGAGCCTACACCTATTCAACAAAAGGTGATTCCTTCTGTATTACGCAATGACAGCATCATCGGCCAATCTCATACAGGTTCTGGGAAAACACATGCGTACCTAATCCCATTGCTTAATCAGATTGATGCTTCTAAAAAGGAAGTTCAGGTGGTCATTACAGCTCCCACGAGAGAGCTAGCAACACAAATTTATAATGAAGTCCGTAAGATGATTCAATTAGGAGAAAAAGAACAAGACTGGCGTGCTAAGTTGCTTGTTGGTGGTACAGATAAGCAAAAGACAATGGAAAAGTTAAAAGAGCAGCCACAAATTGTTGTGGGTACACCTGGCCGCATTCTTGATTTAATCAAAGAAGGTGCACTTGATACCTACACAGCTAAATCCATGGTGATCGATGAAACGGATCTTATGTTGGATTTAGGGTTTATTGAAGAAGTAGACCAAATCCTTGTTCGAATGGATCGAGAAGTACAGATCTTAGTCTTCTCTGCAACCATTCCTGAGCGCCTAAAACCATTCTTGAACAAGTATCTAGAGAATCCAGCTCACATCCATGCTGAGGAAAAGAAACCTTCCCCTGAAAATATGGAGCATAGGTTAATTCCTCTTCGACATCGTGATAAAGCGGATATGATTATCAAAGTTTCAGAACTGATTCAGCCATATTTGGCAATCATTTTCGCTAATAAAAAAGAACGAGCTGATGAACTAGCAGCTGAGCTAACTCAAAAAGGGTTAGAAGTTGGTGTTATTCATGGTGGATTATCTCCACGTGAACGTAAGCGCGTTCTTAAGGACATTCAAAACCTCCGTTATCAATACATTGTCGCAACAGATCTAGCGGCTCGAGGTATTGATATTCAAGGAGTTAGTCATGTGATTAACGCCGATTTACCTAAAGAAGAGGAGTTCTATATCCACCGTGTTGGTCGTACAGCTCGAGCTGGGTTAGAAGGTACTGCGATTAACCTTTATACGGATGAAGACGAAAAGTTAATCGCTAAGCTTGAAAAATCCGGTATTCAATTTGATCGTTATGATATTAAAAAAGGCGAGTGGGAGCTCATTAAGGATTGGAATGAGCGTTCTGCCCGTAAAAAGCAAGAAAACGAAACGGACCGTGAAGCTTGGAAGAAAGTACGAAAGCCTAAAAAAGTTAAGCCAGGATATAAAAAGAAAATGAAACGTCAACAAGAAGCGATTAAAAAGAAAATGAACCCTAATCCGAAGAACAATAGAAGAAAATAAGTTTTGAAGACTAATCAGTTACTGGTTAGTCTTTTTTGTTATTTATTTAAATGGTATTCCGACTTGATTTGAAAAGGATGTGATTTTCATGTTTGATATTGTGGAAAATCAGGTAAATAAGTCTAAAGAGTATTCAGGGTAAAAAAGAGATTATAAAAACCCCTGGTAAAAATACCAGGGGCCGATCTAGGGAGATTAACTGTTTAACAGTTCTGATCTCCAATCCGTGAAGGTTTGAGAACGTAAGCTTTCGATTTCATATTGATAAGGAGGCTTTTTGTTTTTCTTATCTTCACCTACATATGGCGTTTCTAAAATCTTTGGAATATCGGCAAGCCTTGGATGGTGCACAATGTAGTTAAGTGCTTCAAATCCAATGTGACCATATCCAATGTTCTCATGTCGGTCTTTACCAGCACCGCGTTCATTTTTACTGTCATTAATATGGAGAACCTTAAGGCGATCAAGTCCGATGATTCGGTCGAACTCGTCCAAAACACCGTCAAAGTCATTGACGATGTCGTAGCCTGCATCATGTGTGTGACAGGTATCAAAACAGACTGAAAGCTTGTCGCTATCCTCCACACCTTCAATGATCGTGGCAAGTTCTTCAAAACTACGTCCAAGTTCACTACCTTTACCAGCCATTGTTTCTAGAGCAATTTGGCATTTGGTATCTGGTTTGTTAGCGAAAACTTCATTAAGACCTTTAATGATTTGTTGTAAGCCAATTTCTTGACCTTGGCTAACATGGGAACCTGGGTGAAGTACGATTTGGTTTGCTTTGTTTAAAGCTTCCACTCGTTCAATTTCATTTGTTAGGAAATCAACGCCTAGCTCATATACGTGAGGTTTTACAGTGTTTCCAATATTAATGATATAAGCAGAGTGGACAACGATTTCTTCAATGCTTTGCTCTTCCATATGTGCAAGGCCAGCCTCGATGTTTAAATCTTCGATCGCTTTACGTCTTGTATTTTGTGGAGCACCTGTATAAATCATGAATGTATTAGCGCCATAAGAAGCGGCTTCTTCGCTCGCACCTTTTAGCATGTTTTTCCCGCTCATGGATACGTGGGAACCTAGTTTTAACATATTGACAACTCCCTTATCTGTATAATCAAACAAGCGATTACATAAGTAATGATGCTGTTCATACTATAAAGAAAATAGGGGAATTGGTCAACTGATCGGTACGAGAAGAAAAAAGCAAGCATTACTAGTGGCGTAGCTTAGAACCAGTGAGACAAACCGTTTTCTTTTACAATGCCATGAAAAATTTTATTAACCTTTTGTGCTGTTTGTGGGTCAGTAATTTGAGCTAATTTTTTTAGGGCTTTCATCCGGTCTTGTTCATCTAATGGATTTAAGTCTGTTTTCTTTAAAAACGCTATGATCTGTTCACTTTGTTTTGGAGTAATGGACAAGTTGTACTCATTGGCATAGGAAATTAATTCATCAACGGTGAGAGTTTTTAATTTCTGCTTAACAACTTGTTTAATCATGTTTTTCATTATATCCCTCTTTCCGTAGTCTGTCTTTTTTATCCTATGAGAGAAATGAATGAAATGTGCCCATTACTATTTAGATAATTATGGAATATGAGTATTTTCGTTGCAATCCATCCAAACTTTCGTTAGTATAGTTGAGGTTCATGTGACTTTTGTCTGATATATAGATATTACTTTTGAAAAGGAGGGGAACCATGGCACGTATGAAGCCTTATGCAAATATGTTCCTTGTCTTTGTTTACATTACATTATGTTTTATGCTGATGCTTTACTTTTATAAAGAAAGAACCGTCGCATTAGAAAGTGAAAACAAACAATTAGCAAACCAAAATCAACAATTAAAATCAGAGAATGATTACTTAATGTCCAGTCCAAAAGATTCTCAAAAGAAAAAGAACGGATACTATGTGTGGCCAGAACTTGATCAAATGGCACAAAAGATGGTATCAGAAAGTGAAGGAAGGTTTAAAAAGTCATGGGCCTTATATTTAGTTAAAGAATCCAAAAGATATGATATTGATCCGTACTTAGTTTATGAGCTCTTGAAAGTTGAAACAGGAAATACATTTAATCCGAAATTAGTTGGTCCTCCAACTAAATATGGACGAGCTTATGGAATGTCCCAGTTTATGAAAAATACGGCTCCTTGGATTGCGGAAATGGGTGGTTTGCCTTATGAAGAAGAATTGCTATTTGACCCTTATTACTCCATGCAATTATCCTTTATTTATTTAGATTATTTACATCATGAGTATGGCAATTGGGATGAGGCATTAACGGCATATCACCGCGGCATGGGTGGTTTAGAACAGTATAAAGAAGAACATGGACACGCAAAAAGCTGGTATGCTGAAAAAATCCAACGAAAAGCAAAATCACATGATGCAGTTGCAGCTGCACAATAATATTAGTTACAAAAAAAGCTCCTTTTTAGGAGCTTTTTTTAAAAATAACATCACTTTCCACGTAAATACTTGATGCATCTCCATAAACTAAGGTTGCACCTCTAAAGGAAAGTGAGGGACAAATAATGGATGAATCCAAGAAAAAGCATGAAGAACATGTGGACGAAACCCCTCATATTGATGATGAGGAAGCAAAAGAAATAAAAAACGTTGAAGATCATGAACTTAATGATCTAGAGGAAAGAGAAACACTGGCAGATAGCCCAAGTTTAATGCCTGGTACTGATGATGTTGAATTTGCTCAAGAAGCGGCAATCGATAACAACACAGTACGTGAACCGGTAAAATCAGGTGAAAAAGAGACAGACATGGATAAAGATGTCCATGCGGGCATGGGGTGGTTAGCTGTTGTGCTATCCATCGTATCCTTTTTTATTATGCCTGTTATACTCGGAGCCGCAGGTGTCATTGTAGGATTTATGGCGAAGCGCAGAGGTGCAGATACGCTAGGTAATACAGCGATTATCGCGGGTGCCATTTCCATTTTGCTCACCTTATTCTTTGCTCCATTTTAGATAATAAAGAGCAGCCTACATAGATAGGCTGCTCTTTTCTATTTATCCTTCTTTTTGAGCTAAATATTCTTCTGCAATACGGTCGACTTCAACTTTAAGTTCTTCAACCATTGTTTCTTCTGGAACTTTTCGAATGATTTCACCATGGCGGAATAATAATCCCTCACCACGTGCTCCGGCAATACCAATATCAGCTTCACGTGCTTCACCTGGACCGTTAACAGCACAACCCAGTACAGCGACTTTAATTGGTGCTTTAATGGTCTGAATATATTCTTCAACCTCATTTGCGATAGAAATTAAATCAATTTCAATACGTCCGCAAGTTGGGCAAGAAATTAAAGTAGCGGCATTATCGGAAAGTCCGAATGTTTTGAGTAACTCACGGCCTACTTTTACTTCTTCCACTGGGTCAGCACTTAGTGAAATCCGTAGTGTACTACCAATTCCTTTACTTAGAATGGCACCTAAACCTGCTGAACTTTTTACTGTTCCAGCAAACTGGGTACCAGACTCCGTAATACCTAAGTGCAATGGATAAGAAATATGCTCAGCAGCTTTTTCGTATGCTTCAATAGCTAAACGTACGTCAGAAGCTTTTAGAGATACAATAATGTCATGGAAGTCTAGCTCTTCAAGAATTTGAATGTGATGAAGAGCACTTTCAACCATTCCATCAGCTGTCGGATATCCATATTTCTCTAAAATGCGTTTTTCTAGAGATCCAGCGTTAACTCCAATACGGATAGGTACGCCTTTTTCCTTTGCCGCATTTACAACAGCTTCAACTTTACGGCGTTTCCCAATGTTACCAGGGTTAATACGGATCTTATCCGCACCGCCTTCAATAGCTTTTAATGCTAAACGGTAGTCGAAGTGGATATCAACGACAAGAGGGATATTAATTTGTTTTTTTATTTCAGATATTGCATCAGCTGCACGTTCATCCGGGCATGCAACACGGACAATTTGGCAACCTGCTTCTTCTAGTCGGTGTATTTCTTTAACTGTAGCTTCTACATCATGTGTTTTCGTTGTTGTCATGGATTGAATGACGACTTTGTCACTACCACCAATTTGAAGATTCCCGACTTGTACGGGACGTGTATTTTCACGTGTTGTAATAGACATATAATCGCTCCTTTAACAATTGCGATAAAACCAATTTTAAAAACATACCATGACCATTATAAGGGTATTAGAGAAAAATATGAAGTAACACACCTTCATTTTTACAGACGATTTGAAGTTTGTCTATAGATGGGAAAGGTGTAGATTCGGTTTGTCTGGATGTGATGCGGTTTTACATCAGGGTTTAAATCTTCAAAGTCCTTAATCATTTGCTTGATCGTTACAGGAGGACCGTCCGTATTTAATTTTTCAATTATGGAAAGAACCGTTTCACCAGCTGTAACTCTATGCTGGACGGTTTGGTAGCGCTTAGTTTCCTGCTTCTTGATTTCAGTTGTGGGTTCTTTTTTAGGTGCATCCTGAGCTTGTGTTTGTTGGATCTGCTGGTGAGCAGAACTCTTAGGGAATGTCCCGGTTGTTAAATCCTTACCAATACTTACGACAAAGAGTACACAACAGAAAAAAATCAATAATTTTTTTCCTACTTCAATCATTTGAAAGATCCCTCCAAGCTTCTGCGTTATAATACTATTTCTACAAATGCGTTAAAATTCTTTCTTTTTTTGAAACAAATTTTAAAATGAATTCGTATATAAGTTAATAAGACAAAAGAGGTGGACGGTATGATTGCAATTGAAGCAGCTTGGTTAGCGTTGCTCATAACCGGTTTCGGTACGATGTTTTTATTCGGAGAATTATTAGTTAATATGAGAGGGATTTTTGGGGTTATTGGGTTAGCTTTTATAACGCTCTACTTTATGTCCTATTTAAGCGTCACGATGTTTTTCGTTATGATCGTCATCTATTTAGTTAGTCTTACCCTTATTATAATAGATGGAAAAGTAATTAATGATGGATCTTTAGCGACTCTCGGTGGAGTAATGATGTTATTTACTGTGGGGATCAGCGCTCCAGATTGGGTAACGGGTCTTTATGGAGTGAGTGGTGTTTTACTTGGGACATTTGGTTCTTTGCTATTCTTGAAAGTCTTTCCGAAAAGACAAATGTGGTCCAAGATTGCACTAGTCGATCAATTAAGTTCTGAACAAGGCTATAATTCAATGAATGAATCCTATCGTTATTTAAAAGGGAAACAAGGTGAAACACTGACAGATTTACGGCCAGTTGGAACGATTAATATCGAGGAAGAGGAATTTAGCGCAGTCTCAAATGGTCACTGGATTCAAAAAGGTGAAAAAATTGAAGTTGTTAGTGTGGACGGGACAAAAATCTTGGTGAAAAAGGTCGAAGTTTAATACTTCTTCATGAATCATTTAGACTCCGTTAATAATGAAGCTTCATTATTTAGGTAGAGTTTTATCAAGTAACCAATCAAACACTAGGTATGATCAGCTAAGCAACTATTTGAAGCAGAAGAAATGCAAGAAATGCAAATGAACGAAACTGACGGAGTTAGAAATCAACTTGTCGCATTATCGCAAGAGTTGGCAACCTTAACAACTAAATCATAAAAAATAAAAAGGAGCCCTCCAAGGACTCCTTTTTCATTTTGTGTTTCTTTTCTTAGGTTTTGGGATATAGCGAATTATAAGGTATAGATAACCAATAGCAAGTACCCAATAGAGCAACCAAGCAAAAGGTGGTTGCCATGAAAATAACTCTAAAATAGCAAATAATAGAGTAGGGGTAGTAACAGCATAAGCCGAAAGTGTCCAAGTGTGTTTATATTGAAGCGGTTTTTTCATAGTCTCATTTATTACAAGCCCTACAGTTGCCAAAAAGGATACACCAATAAACTTTAATGCGGTTGTGAACAGGTAAAGTATTGGAAGCCCTAAGGCTAATGGGAATTGGTTTTCGCCCACAAAATTAACTTCCTGAGGAGAGGTAATGATTTGGATGATCTTAAGTAACATGTAGATAGCCATTAGAAAAAATAAATATCCGATCGGTTTACCGATTTTTTGAATGCGAAAAGTTGAAACCTTTTTCAAGTGATAAAAACTAAACATGAATTGCTTGCCTATATTCATAAGTTCCCACCCTAACTGAAATGAAGTATATGCTAATCATATCGGAGATAATTGAAAAAAGGCAATATATTAATTAGAAAAATAGAAATGTTAAGCTAATGTAAATTTAACGTTAATTAAAGAAAAATATCTTTACAAAACCTTAAATATTCATTAATAATAGTGAAGGGTTTTGCGATTCTTAGAAAAAATACACGAAAAAGCAAAACTTTTGTAAGTTTTTCTAGATAAATGTAGAAAAAGAAAAATCTTGGATGAGGGGAGCATTATCTATGGAAGGCGTTAATGTTCAGGAAATGATATTTCAATTTGTCGGTGGTTTGGGTATCTTCCTATTTGGTTTAAAGTTCATGGGAGACGGGCTTCAAAAATCAGCAGGAGACCGTTTACGTGACCTTTTAGACAAATTTACTACAAACCCGTTTATGGGTGTGCTAGCTGGTGCACTTGTAACGATGCTAATCCAAAGTAGCTCGGGTACAACAGTATTAACGGTAGGGCTTGTAAACGCAGGCTTTATGACGTTAAGACAGGCAATCGGAGTTATAATGGGAGCAAACATTGGTACTACGGTAACAGCATTTATTATTGGTATTGAGTTAAAAGAATATGGTTTACCAATATTAGCTGTAGGTGCCTTGCTGTTATTCTTCTTTAAGAGTAAAAAGGTTACTTACTTGGGACAAACCTTATTTGGGTTTGGTGCCCTTTTCTATGGTCTGAAGCTTATGAGTAACGGAATGAAACCTTTACGTGGGTTAGAAACATTCCAAGACTTAACTCTAAGTATGAGTGAACAGCCAATTTTAGGTGTAGTTATTGGTACATTGTTCACCGTAATTGTTCAAAGTTCTTCAGCAACAATTGGTGTATTGCAAGGATTATTTGAACAAGGTGCAATTAGCCTGGATGCAGCATTACCAGTATTGTTTGGGGATAACATTGGAACGACAATTACGGCTGTACTAGCAGCTATTGGTGCAAGTGTTGCAGCTAAGCGTGCTGCATTTACTCACGTAATCTTCAACGTGGTGGGGACAACGTTATTCCTAATTCTATTACAGTTGTACACACCATTTATAGAATATTTAAAGGATGCATTAGGTCTGAATGAAGAGATGACGATTGCATTCGCGCATGGTTTATTTAACTTCACAAACATGCTAATACAATTCCCGTTCATTGGATTGTTAGCATTAATTGTGACGAAGTTAATTCCTGGTGATGATACGGCTGTGGATCAGAAACCACAGCACCTTGACCCAATTTTTATTGAGCAATCTCCATCACTTGCATTAGACCAAGCTAAAGAAGAAGTTATGCGTATGGGTGAGTTTGCTTACAAAGGACTTGAAGAAACAAGCCAGTATTTAAACAACCATCAACGTAAACATGCGGATATGGCTCTTCAATATGAGGAAGCTCTAAATAATTTAGATAGAAAAATTACCGATTATCTTGTGAATCTCTCGGGTTCTTCATTAACTGAATTAGAAAGCTCAAAACACTCTGCTTTAATTGATTCAGTTCGTGATATTGAACGTATTGGTGATCACTTTGAAAATATTATTGAACTTGTAGATTATAAAATCTCTAATAAGGTTCATTTAACAGAACAAGCTCAAGATGACTTGAACGACATGTTAAATCTAACCCTTATTACAGTAAAACAAGCTATGAAATCTCTTGAAACAATGGATCGTGAAGAGGCGTTAGCTGTTGTACAAAAAGAAAATCAAATAGATCAGTACGAACGTTCTTACCGTAAAAAGCACATTATTCGTATGAACAATGGCTTATGTACCGGCCCTGCTGGTATTGTGTTTGTTGATATCATCTCTAACTTAGAACGTATTGGAGATCATGCAGTAAACATTGCTGAAGAAGTGCTAGGAAAAGAAGCTCAGTAAGATTGTCTAAAAAAAGCAGTTTAGATTTGGGGTACAGCATAAAATGAGTACTCTAACTGAACTGCTTTTTTCTTACATTAAAGTGAGCGTATTGTTAAATATTTTTTAATGAATGCTAGTACTGATCAGTTTTCTAGTTTTGTTTTGAAGCTCTTTCAAATTAACAAAACCTAAATATTTTATTAAGAAAATCCTTGAATGAGATTCTATGACGTGCTATATTATTCGTGTTGCTTCTTTTGGGGCCTTAAACGCTACTCATTTAAAAGGTAAATCAAAAAAAGTTGTTGACGATATAGTTGTAACATGTTATATTATATCTTGTCGCTAACGAAGTAACGAAATTTTTCAACAAATACTATTCTAACGTAGCTCAGTTGTAGAGGATCCATAAACATCGATGATTCAGTATCATTGTAGGATCTGCGATGAGCAGCCCATCATCTAGCAGAATAAGCTTGGGTCGTGACGAGCATAAAAGAAATAACAACTTGAGTAGTCACCTTAATCTCTACAAACATTGTTGTTCATTTTACATTATTCCAACGTAGCTCAGTGGTAGAGCTATCGGCTGTTAACCGATCGGTCGCAGGTTCGAATCCTGCCGTTGGAGCCAGGGCGGCGTAGCTCAGCTGGCGAGAGCGTACGGTTCATACCCGTGAGGTCGGGGGTTCGATCCCCTCCGCCGCCACCAATACATAACAATATCATGATGGATCCTTAACTAATATGGCGATTGTGGCGAAGTGGTTAACGCACCGGATTGTGGCTCCGGCATTCGAGGGTTCGATTCCCTTCAATCGCCCCATATAATAGGACCCTTAGCTCAGCTGGTTAGAGCTATCGGCTCATAACCGATCGGTCGCAGGTTCAAGTCCTGCAGGGTCCACCATCATATCTCGGAGGAGTACCCAAGTCTGGCTGAAGGGAGCGGTCTTGAAAACCGCCAGGAGGTTCACGCCTCGCGGGGGTTCGAATCCCTCCTCCTCCGCCATATCTTACTTACTGAGAACAAGTCAGATGTTCTCTTTTTTTATTTTGGATTTCATCTAATCTTAAAAAACCAAAACGGCTCGGTAGCTCAGTCGGTAGAGGATCCGTAATCATCGCTGATCATACATCATTGTAGGATCTGCGAGGAGCAGCCCAGCACCTAGTAGAGTAATCATTGTCGTGACGAGCACAGCAAGGAAACTCATCACTGAATAAACATCTTAACACCGCATAAAAGTAGTGGAAACCTAATAATATTGGCTCGGTAGCTCAGTCGGTAGAGCAACGGACTGAAAATCCGTGTGTCGGCGGTTCGATTCCGTCCCGAGCCACCATTAATATCGTCTCCTTTCTATTATTTAAATACATGCAAGCGCATTGAGCGCTTGCTTTTTTTATGTACTCAAAACATGGAGCATAATCCATCTCCAGAATAAATTTACAATAACTGAGAAAAAGATAGTTTGAAATAAAACAATTTGGGATATTATATAAAGCGGAGCGTTTTTTAAGAACTTCTTTGAACCTAGGATAATGCATATGATTTGCATGGCTTAAAAGCGTTTGGTACTCTAAAATTGTTGGCATAAAGCCACTACATACTATTTAAAGGAGGAGATTCAAGATGGCTAAATTTGAACTACCTGAATTACCTTATGCTTATGATGCACTTGAACCACACATTGACAAAGAAACTATGAATATTCACCACACAAAGCACCATGCTGGCTATGTGAACAAGCTTAATGCTGCGCTAGAGGGGCATGCTGACCTACAAGATAAATCACTTGATCAACTTCTTGGTAACCTTGATGCAGTACCAGAAGATATCCGTACTGCAGTTCGTCGTAACGGTGGAGGACACTCTAACCACTCTCTATTCTGGACAATCATGTCCCCAAATGGTGGCGGCGAGCCAACAGGCGAACTTGCTGACAAGATCAACGAAAAATTTGGCAGCTTCGAAAACTTCAAAGAGAAGTTCGCTGACACAGCAAAAGGCCGTTTCGGTTCTGGCTGGGCTTGGTTAGTTGTAAATAATGGTGAACTTGAATTAATGGACACATTAAATCAAGATGCTCCAGTAATGGAAGGTAAAACACCTATCCTTGGACTAGACGTTTGGGAGCACGCTTACTATCTTAACTACCAAAACCGTCGTCCTGACTACATTGCTGCATTCTGGAATGTAGTAAACTGGGATGAAGTTGCTAAGCGTTACGTAGCAGCTAAATAATAGTGAAACTTCGAAAAAGACACAGCTAAACGCTGTGTCTTTTTTATTTCTACAATCGTTTCAGTATTTCTTTCCTTTTCATGTTCCGTTGTATAACGTCTCCTTTTTAGAAAACAATAATGGATAGAGTATAGGAGGCGTTTGGGGCATGAGTAAAAGATTGAAAGCAATTTTAGGAGATGTAGAAGTAAATCGCGATCTTATATTATTGTTAACCATCGGAGGCTTATATGCTCTGGGCATTTTCTTGTCGAATACATTTGTAAACATTTACTTATGGAAACAATCTGGTGAATACATAGCGATTGCTTTATATAATTTGTCTATCTATATCATGCAGCCTATAACATTTATATTAGCTGGGCGATGGGCTAAAAAAATTGACCGAGTCGTTGTACTGCGTCTTGGGGTTATTTTTCTATCCCTGTTTTTCTTAACCGTATTGTTTGCAGGAGAACAAGCTGCTACTTATAAAATTGTACTTGGTTCTGTTTTAGGGATAGGTTATGGGTTTTATTGGCTAGCTTTTAACGTACTTACATTTGAAATTACAGAACCTGAAACTAGAGACTTCTTTAATGGTTTCTTAGGGCTGTTGAATTCACTTGGGGGGATCATTGGCCCTGTATTAGCTGGTTATATAATTTCACGTTTAGCATCAAATACAGGATACACAGTTATTTTTACGATCTCCCTCATTCTCTTTGTTTTAGCTGTAATATGTAGTTTCTTTTTAAATAGAAGGTCTGCAAAAGGAAGTTTTACATTTAAACGAATCATACGCGAGAGAAAACGTGATGGGAATTGGAAACGAATTTTATATGCACACATTTTTCAAGGTTTAAGAGAAGGAACATTTTTATTCGTAATTTCCATATGGGTATTTATCACAACACAAAGTGAATTTGCATTAGGTAAATTTAACTTAGTTTATTCAGCTTTTTCTTTCTTATTTTACTATATTGCAACGAGAATGATTAAGCCGCACATGCGGAAATGGGCTATTTTTGTAGGTGGGCTAACGCTTTATTTGGCTCTATATTTAATACTCATTCACTTAACATATCCTGTTTTACTGATTTATGCTGCGATTATCGGAATGGCTTATCCAATTATCTATGTCCCTTATTTATCTCTAACATATGATGTAATCGGTAAGGCTTGGCATGCAGCAGAAATGCGTATTGAATATATTGTGGTCCGTGAATTATTTTTGAACTTAGGTCGAATCATTTCCATTGGTATCTTCCTATTGGGAGTATCCTTATTCTCGCCGGAAACGGTTATTCCATATATTTTAATGATCGTTGGAGTAGGGCATTTCGTGATCTATTTCTTTGTTAAAGATGTGCAATTTACTAAGGATACAGAGGAAGAATCCGTGTTTGTCAAAAATAAATTAGCCGATCATGATAATCGGTAATCAGGAGTTCTGTTTCATAGTCGAGAGGGGTATTTTGATGCTATAATGACAATAGAATATGGTAAAAAGGGGAGAAACTCATGGGGAAAAAGAAGAAAAAGAATAAATCGCACCTTCCCTTTCGATTAAATATTTTATTTTTCGTTGTATTTATGTTGTTTTCTGCACTTATTTTACAATTAGGTGTAGTTCAGATCTTGCATGGTCAAGAAGCACAGGAAGAGATAGATCGTACGGAAAATGTAACAACAAAAATACCCGTTCCAAGAGGGAAAATGTATGACCGATACGGAAATCTTTTGGTCGACAATAAGCCACTTTATTCAATCACATATACACCAATGAAAACAACTGATGCACAGGAAAGGCTAGCAATAGCACAAAAATTAGCCGAATATATTCAAAAATACGATCCTGATGATAATGAGGTTACACTTCGTGATAAGCAGGATTATTGGATACTTACTGAGGAAAATCCATATAAAGAACGTCTTACAAAGGATGAACGGAACTGGACAGAGGAGGAAAAAGAAGCCGGAGAACCTTCCCCTTATGAAATTCTTTTAGATCGAATAAAAGCTGAAGACCTGAAATTCTCTAGTCATGAGCTTGACGTCATTGCGATTAAGCGGGAATTGGATCAAGCATATGCTCTATCTCCACATGTCATTAAAAATCAAGGTGTAACAACTGCGGAGTATGCTCGAGTTGCAGAACATTTGACTGAATTGCCTGGTGTTAATGTGACAACTGATTGGAATCGGAAATATCCTTATAATACTTCCTTCAGGAGCTATATTGGTGCTATTAACTCAATTCCTAAAAACAGGCTAGAATATTTCTTATCTCGTGGATACACACGAAATGACCGTGTAGGAACGAGTGGCTTAGAGCAAATGTTTGAAACAGTTCTTAAAGGTCAAAAGGAACATATTCAACACACCACAAATAGTGATCAGGAATTGGTGAATTCTAAAGTTGTTCAAGAAGGAGAGCGAGGAAAAGACCTTGTTCTTACCGTAGATATGGAACTACAAAAGCGTTTAGATAAAATTGTACAAAAAGAGTTAAAAGCAGCTATTGATAAGTTTCCAAACAAAAACCAGTACATGGACGATGCTTACGCCGTAGCTATGGATCCTCAAACGGGTGAAATTCTTGCGATATCAGGTCAAAAGTGGGATCGTGATGAAAATAAGTTCGTTGATACATCCTATCTTGCAGCTAATGGTAAGTATGAACCGGGGTCTGCTGTGAAGGCTGCAACCTTATTAGCTGGATATGAAGAAGGGGTCGTTACAAAAGGTGAATCTATTTACGATTCTCCTATTAAGTTACAAGGGACGGATGAGAAGAGCTCTTATAGGAATTTAGGCGAGATAAATGATATTGAAGCCTTAAAATATTCATCCAACGTATACATGTTCCATATTGCCATGCGTATAGGCGGGGACCCTACTTATGAACCTAATGAAAAATTAGATTTTAATCCTGAACAATTCCAAGTTATGCGTAACTACTATAGTCAATTTGGATTGGGTACCGAGACAGGAGCGCGTCTGCCTGATAACTTAACCCCTAGCCGTGACAAAGGTGATGAAATCTTTGGTGGTAAAATGATGGACTTAGCTATTGGTCAGTATGACACATATACAACATTACAACTTGCCCAATACATTTCTACCATTGCGAATGATGGATACCGTATGAAGCCGCAATTTGTAAAGGAAATTAGAGAGCCTGTTGCTAAACGTGGCAAAGTTGGGTCTGTAGTTGAATCTAAGGAACCAAAAGTTATGAACAAAATAACAATAGAAGACCATTACCTACAACGTGTACAAAAAGGGTTAAGAGAAGTGTTCTTATCAGGTGGTACAGCACATACTTACTTTAAGGATGCTGATTATGAGGCAGCTGGTAAAACTGGAACAGCTCAGCGTTTTCACTATGAACCTGTGAAAGATAAAAACGGCGAAATTATACGTGATGAAGATGGGAATGTAAAAGACTACGAACGAATTCCAGTAGAGAACTTAACACTTGTTGGTTATGCGCCATATGAAAACCCTGAAATAGCTTTTGCTGTTGTGGTACCTGATACAGGTGTTATTACTAGTGGAGGTTATCAATACCCAACGAATAAAAAAATCGGTAGAGGTTTGCTTGATACTTACTTTGAACTAAAGAAACAAAGAGCTGAGGGTAAGGATGTTTCAAACCAAAGTGATGAAAGTAAAGAAGGTCAAAAAAAAGACGAAGATTCTGAAGGAACGAATCAAGACTCTGAATAAAGAGATAACTTAAATATTCGACAGGGTTATGCGAAAAAACGCATAATCCTGTCTTTTTTTTAGAAAATATATAGTAAGACTACCTTTAATGAAGAGCATGAAATCGGGGTTTATGAATTTTATTCACAAATCGGGGTGTGATCTTTACATAAGCTTAACATTTCATTTATATGGCGTTAAAGGTATGTCGTTAGTATAAGAATTGTCAGTTGATACTGAACAACAAATTCCGACAAACACTAGGGGGAAATAGAAATGAAAAGTTTCAAGAATTTAGCACTACTATTTACACTTACCCTTGTACTTGGTGCACTTGCAGCATGCGGAAATGCACCTAACGAAGGCAACAATGCTGAAGGTGGAAACGGCGAAGGAAACCTTTCCGGATCTGTTGCTATTGATGGTTCTTCCACTGTACACCCTATCATGGAAGTAATCACATATAACTACCGCGAAGAAGCACCAAATGTTGAAACTTCTCTAGGCGTTTCTGGGTCAGGTGGCGGATTCAAGAAGTTCACTCGCGGAGACACAGATTTAAGTAACGCTTCTCGCCCTATTAAAGAAGAAGAAAAGAAAATCGCTAAAGAAAACGGCATTGAATACAAAGAACTTAAAGTAGCTTATGACGGTCTTTCTGTAGTTGTAAGTAAGAAGAATGACTTTCTAAAAAACATTACAGTTAAGCAGCTTCAAGAGATTTTCCTTGCTGAAGCAGGTAACAAAAAATGGTCAGATGTTAATCCTGAATGGCCAGACAAGCCAATCAAAATCTATAGCCCTGGACATGACTCTGGTACTTTCGATTACTTCAATGAAGCAATCCTTAAAGAAAAAGAAATGGTATCTAACAAAAACGTAACACTTCACGAAGATGACAACGTACTTGTAAAAGGTATCAAGAACGATCCTTATGCTATTGGTTACTTCGGTTATGCTTACTACCTTGAAAACAAAGATAGCCTTAAAGTGCTAGGTATTGATAATGGTGATGGAAACCCTGTTAAACCTAATGGTGAAACAATCCAAGATGGTTCTTATGATCCTCTTTCTCGTCCATTATACACTTATGTAAGTAAAGAGTCTCTTAAGAATAAACCACAGGTTGTTGACTTCACTACATTCGCACTGAAAAACGCAGGTTCTGCAGCTGAAGACGTTGGTTATGTAGCACTTCCAGAAGAGAAGTACAAGAAGCAAATTGAAGAAGTTAAAGAGATCGCTGGCAAGTAATTGCATTGAAAACTATGGATGAATAAACATTGCAGGTGAGGCTTCTGCTAAAGTCTCACCTTGCCTTGTGATGAAAGGAGTTTGTTATGATGGGTGATTTCAAGGACAAACAAAAAATTGACGTCCAACAAATGATTAATAATAAAAAATCTAAACAAAACAAACTACAAATTATAGAAAAAATCGTACCCGTCTTTTTATTCTTATGCGCAGCATTGTCCATTTTAACAACAGTAGGTATTTTATTTACGTTGTTACGGGAATCCATTACATTCTTTGGGCAAAACGGATTTATGAATTTTATAACAGGTACCACATGGAATCCTTGGACAGGTAAATTTGGAGTGCTACCTCTTATTGCAGGTACCTTACTCATTACGGTTATATCAATTGGTGTTGCTTTACCGATTGGATTAGCTTCAGCCATTTTCTTGAGTGAATATGCAAGTGATAAAGTAAGAAGAACGATTAAGCCAACATTAGAAGTTTTAGCAGGAATCCCTACCGTAGTATACGGTTATTTTGCTGTAACGTTTGTTACGCCGATTTTACAAGTAATATTTCCTGAGATGGATATCTTTAATGCCTTAAGTGCAGGTTTAGTAGTAGGTATAATGATTGTACCTATGATTGCATCATTAGCTGAAGATGCGATGAATTCTGTACCGAACGGGCTTAGAGAAGGGGCTCTTGCTTTGGGTTGTACACGTTTTGAAGTTGCATGGAAAGTCGTTGTTCCAGCTGCATTCTCGGGAATTGTTGCAGCAACAGTACTAGCGATTTCACGTGCAATTGGCGAAACTATGATCGTGACGATCGCGGCAGGTGCAACACCTAACCTTACATTCAATCCTTTAGTTTCGATTGAAACGTTAACTGCATTTATTGTGCAGGGGATTAAAGGGGATACAACATTCGGTTCAAACATTTATTACAGTGTTTACGCAGTAGGAATGACATTGTTTGTATTCACCCTTGGAATGAATCTACTTTCTCAATATATTGCTCGCAAATTTAGGGAGGAATACTAATGCAAGGCATGGATGAAACAAAAGTGCAAAAACGAATAAAAAATCGTTTAGCCTTAAATAAGTTCTTTCGTACGTTATTCTTTATATCCACGCTTGTAGGATTAATTGTTCTTGTCCTGCTAATTGCTCGTGTGTTGACTCAAGGACTTGGATATTTTAATTGGAATTATATTACAAGTTACCCAGCTCCTTTTCCTGAAAAATCGGGAATCTTAGCCGGGTTGGGAGGAACCATAGCTCTAATGCTTGTAGTAGCGCCTGTATCAATTATTACAGGGATTTCAACAGCACTTTATCTAGAGATGTATGCTAAACAAAATAAATTAACTCGTTTTATTCAAGTTAATATTTCAAACTTAGCAGGTGTACCTTCAATCGTTTATGGTTTGTTAGGTTTAACATTCTTTGTTTATATGTTAGAGATGGGTTATTCATTGCTTGCAGGGGGATTAACATTAAGTTTATTAATACTACCTGTAATCATTGTGGCGGCTCAAGAAGCTATTCGTTCTGTTCCCAATGATCTTCTTGAAGCTTCATACGGTATGGGAGCAACAAAATGGCAAACCATTCTACGTGTTATTCTACCAGCAGCAATTCCTGGAATGGTAACCGGATCGATTTTGGCTTTATCACGTGCAATCGGAGAAACAGCACCATTAATTGTTGTTGGTGCAGCTACAACCATTTATAGTACTCCAGACGGCCTTTTCTCGAAATACTCAGCGATGCCGATACAGATATATAACTGGGTAGGGCGTCCTCAAGCAGAATGGCAATTTGTTGCTGCGGCTGGAATTATGGTATTGCTTATCGTCTTATTATTAATGAATGCAACAGCTGTCTTTATTCGAAATAAATTTCAGAAGAGATTATAAAAGAATTCTACTTGGGTGAAGGAGGATTTTAGCATGGCTAATGCTACAAAACAAAATGAAACCGTGTTTAACGTAAAAGATTTAAATCTTTGGTATGGTGACGATCAGGCGCTATATGATATCAACATGGATATCGTTCAAAATCAAGTAACTGCAATCATCGGCCCTTCAGGTTGTGGAAAATCCACATATTTAAAGACGTTGAATCGTATGGTAGAAACAGTGCCAATTGTAAGAATTTCAGGTTCTATTAAATATAAAAACGAAGAAATTTTTGATGAAAAATATAAAAAAGAAGATCTTCGCACAAAAGTAGGTATGGTATTCCAAAAGCCGAATCCATTCCCTAAGTCTATTTACGAAAACGTAGCTTATGGACCTCGCATTCATGGTATTAAGGATAAGAAAACCTTAGACCAAATTGTTGAGAAGAGTTTACGCGATGCAGCCATTTGGGATGAGGTGAAAGATCGCTTAAACGAAAATGCTTATGGGCTATCAGGTGGTCAGCAACAACGTCTTTGTATTGCACGTTGTCTAGCTATTGAACCAGATGTCATCTTAATGGACGAACCGACATCTGCTCTTGACCCGATTTCAACCCTGAAAGTAGAAGAGCTAGTTCAAGAGCTGAAAAAGAAATACAGCATCATCATTGTAACGCATAACATGCAACAAGCAGCTCGTATCTCTGACAAAACAGCTTTCTTCTTAAATGGAGAAATGGTAGAATTTACTGAAACAGATACACTATTCTCTACTCCTTCTGATAAACGAACAGAAGATTATATCACAGGCCGATTTGGTTAATAGCTCTCGCTAAAAGGAAAGGGGATTAAAAATGGAAATGCGTGGTCAGTTTCATGAAGATTTAGATAAGCTGAAATTTAGTATTAAACGATTAGCTGTAGAGGCAGTTCAAGCATTTGATGAATCCATTGAGGCATTGTATGCTCATGACGTTGATGCTGCTCAAAAAATCAGGGAACGTGATGTGAAGTTGGACAAAGAAGAGCTTGATATTAATGAGCAAGCCATCCTTCTTATCGCAAAACAACAACCTGTTGCGACAGATTTAAGACGTTTAATTGTTGCAATCAAAATTTCTTCAGACTTAGAGCGTATGGCAGATCATGCGACGAACATTGCTAAGAGTACGATCCATCTAGGAAAAGACCATGACCTTACTATTCATCCTGCTTTACGCCAAATGGCAGATAAAGCAAAAGCAATGGTTGATACTGCGATTGATGCGTTTGAATATGAGGATGTGTCATTAGCTCGTAAGCTTGCTGAAATGGATGATGAAATTGATAAGATGTACGGTGAAGTCATCCGTGAAATGCTTGAACAAACAGCAAATGATCCTCAAAAAATTCAGCACATCATGCAGATGGCATTTGGTGCTCGTTATATTGAACGCTTTGCAGACCATATTACAAATATCGGTGAGAACATTTTCTACCTTGTAAAAGGTGAATCGTTCGACTTAAATAAGTAAAACACATTAATAAAGCACGAGAGTAGGCATTGTTAATAACAATGTCTACTCTTTTCTTTTTTTAAAGGTGGTTTTATTCAATTAAAGCCCCCTTATTTGGAAGACTTGGAATCGAGATAAGTTGAGAGCAGTCCGTTGCTTTTATGAGAGGTAGGGGTTCAGTGAAACGGCAATACTCCTGCGGAAGACCAGCTGAGCCTCCTCGTTCACTACGTTCTCTGTGGGGTCTCATCTGCCCTTTCTACCGCGGGAGTTTGCCGTTTCCCTCACCCCTTTGCTTTTATGGAGATTAACGGACCCTAGTTACTTGAGATCTAAACGTTACGGACATCGGTTCCGTTATATTGAACTTTTAAGGCATTTCGAGAGTCGTTACGGACATATGGTACCTTATTTATGACAAATTGGGCTTTTTCAATGTGATTTGATGCAAATAACGGAATAAATGTCCGTAAGAAAGTCATTTTAAGGTCAAATAACGGAACAATTGTCCGCAAGCATTTCCTCACATTATCGCTGCGGTTCCGTTAATCACCATTCGGCTAAGGTGGGCTTGGGAACGGGTTGACTCCTCCGGAATAACGGGCGAGCGAGACCCCGCAAGAAGCGTAGCGTATGAGGAGGCTCGATCGTTCGTCCGGGGAAAGCAACCCGTTCCCAAGCCCACCGCACTCCACAATAGCAACGGAACCGCCTCTCTCACTAAAACAGTTATTCCAGATTACTGCCAGATAACTGAATAAAAAATCAGCACTCCGTTTAATTCGGAGTGCTGATTAGCAATTTATTGACCAGTAATCTTTTTCGCAATTTCTTCGTAAGACATATCTTTCGTAATACTATAGGTTCCTATTTGAATAGCTCGACTATACTCATGATCCTTCAGGAACACTTCAAATTTTGCTTTATCATCAAGAATACCAGCTTTCTTAAGTTCATCACTAATAGAAGAGGATAGCATACCTGGCTCAATAGTTAATGAATAGGATTGTGGTGATGTATCATCTTGATTTTGTTTCTGAGTATCCTTTTGTTCTTGTTCGTCTTCTTTTGACTCTGTGTCTTGAGACTGAGATGGCTGCTTCTCTTCTTTTAAATCTTCAAACGAAGATTGACTCAAAACATGATAGTTCTTACTTTCTAAGTGTGTTATAGCTTCTTGGTCTGTGAATGCTTTTGACTCAGTTTGATCATTGGTTTGATAATAAGTGAATGTTAATAAAGTAGTTGCTGTAGCTAATCCTAATGCAAAAGCACGTATGGTGTGTTTCATCTTCGTGCCCCTTTTTGTTCATTTTCGGATGAGAATTGCCTTAATGTCGTTAATATATCATGTTCATTTAAAGATGTTTCTGAAGCAATATCACTTGTCGTGTAGCCTTGGTTATACATATGTAAGACTTTATGTACAAGAGGAGGTTGGTTCGTTTCTTCTTGTTTAAAAGTATGCTGAGGCTCTGGTTGAGCTTTGTTAGAGTTGGAGAACATTTCTGAAGAGAAATCATCAACCAATAGTTCTTCTTCTAAAACACGCATCTTCTTTTTTAACTGATAAGAATCCTGCATAGTTGTCAGTTGTACTTGCTCAACCTGCTCTTCTAAATCTTTAAAGCGGTCCTTTAAGGCAAACGAAACAAGATATAAAACAAAGGAAATAGTAAATAATGTCAGAATTACATAAAGCAAACGGTTCACCTCATTTCTAGTCTTCCTTATTTATATCATAGAACCAGACCCTAGAAAACAAACTTTACGAATTTTTAACGCAAAAAGAGAGCGTACAGCCTTGAAAGAAAGGGAAAGATTTGATACTATTATTAAGGTCTGATAAAGTGAAAAACTTATGACAACAGAAGAAAGACGTGTTTGGAGGGATAAAGATGCGTGTAAATATTACACTTGCTTGCACTGAAACTGGTGATCGTACCTATATTACAACTAAAAACAAGCGTAAAAACCCAGAACGTTTGGAACTTATGAAATACAGCCCACGCTTGAAAAAGCACACATTGCACCGTGAGACTAAATAAACAGTAGGATATCTATCCTGCTGTTTTTTTTATAGGTATAGAAGAGAGGACGTAAAACTCTTCTGATTAATGTGCTATATTTTTCATGTAGGAGGTGATCTTCATGAGTGAAAAAAGAGAATTAAGAACAAAAGGTAAAGATATTCTCTCCAATTTAATAGGAACAGAACGAGAAAGTAAAATAACAAACATACATAAAGCGCTTCTCAATACAACTAGCTATCAAAATGCAAAGGTTATTGGTTGTACGATTTCTCAAGAGCATGAGATTGATACAAAACGTATTATTGAACAAGCTTGGAAAGATGGGAAGACTGTTGCAGTTCCGAAGTGTAATGCTAAGCAAAAGGAACTTACGTTTCGTATCCTCACTTCATTTCATGAATTAGAAACAGTGTATTTCGGGCTTAAAGAGCCGAAAGAGGAAGAAACAGAGGTCGTAACTAAAGAATGTATTGATCTCATGCTCGTGCCTGGATTAATCTTTGACCAAAGAGGTTATCGAATTGGGTATGGTGGTGGTTTCTATGATCGTTATTTAGAGCACTTTAATCAAACGACCATTGCGCTTGCCACTGAAGAACAGCTGATACATCAAGTGCCAAATGATCCATTTGATATACCCGTCCAACACTTAATTACTGAATTAGGTGTGCGTTACTAATCATTTGAGCGAAAAGGAGATTGTGAAAAATGGATGATCGTTATTCCAGACAACGATTATTTGCCCCAATCGGTAATCAAGGACAAAATGATTTATCAGAAAGCTCTGTACTAATTGTTGGGGCTGGTGCCTTGGGAACAATGCTTGCCAATCAAATGGTGAGAGCTGGAGTGGGGCTTGTAAGGATTGTTGATAGAGACTATATTGAAATGAGCAATTTGCAAAGACAAATCCTTTATACAGAAGAAGATGTGGAAAAAGCATTACCTAAAGCAGTTGCTGCACAAAATCATTTGGAGAAAATAAACTCAAATGTTCAGATAGAAGGAATCGTGTCTGATGTTCATCGAGACAATGTAACATCTTTAATGAATGGAATGGATATTGTACTGGATGGGACAGATAACTTTACAACTCGTTTTTTATTAAATGATGCATGTTTTCAAAACGGCATTCCGTTTGTTTATGGTGGAGCAGTGCGTTCTAGAGGAATGATGGCTTTATTTATTCCAGAAGAAACTCCGTGCTTACGATGTGTGGTTAGTCCAGGAGCTGGTAAAGGAGAAACGTGTGATACAGCAGGAATTATTTCCCCGGTGATAAATATGGTTACATCTTATCAAGCAACAGAGACACTAAAGTATCTTACGGGTAACAAAGAAGCTTTACACGGTATGTTAAAGACTTTTGATATATGGACCAATCAGCATTACGATGTAAAACTTACAAATCCAAAACAAGGGTGTCCTACTTGTCAGGAAAACTTGTATCCTTTTTTACAGGCTCAACAGAACGAAGAATTTGTAGTGATGTGTGGAAGAGACTCCATCCAAGTCCACACGAATGAAAAAATGGATTTGCCTAAATGGGAAGAAAAGCTTTCCGTTATAGCTAATACGAAGCTAACTCCATTCCTGTTAAAGGCAAAAGTGGATCATCACCATACATTTGTGCTTTTTCCGGATGGACGAGTGCTTATTCAGGGAACTGAAGATACCACGAAAGCTAAATCACTTTTTCATCGTTACATTGGCCTATAAGTTAGGGAAATAGAAGGTAGGAATAAAAAATGCAATGCTCTCCCATAATAAAGGTAATAGGTATATGTAGGAGGAATTGCAATGAGAATGCTCAGTTGGATTGTGATGCTTGGGGTAGCTTTTTACATGATAAGTCGATACAAGTACCGTATCCTTAATGTATTATTAGCCGTGGGTGTCATAAGGAAAGTTGTCGTTTCAATAACAATGAGACTTCCTTATTTAAGAGAAAAAATTCTGCCTGAGATATTAGGGCGTACAGCAATATAAATGTACTTATCACGTTCAGTCACTGAGGCTGAACGTTTTTGTTTGTCCTAAACAAGCATTTTTGAATCGAAAAATTATCTCAAATGATATCATGAAATAAGGGGGGGAGAGTCATGTACATCGAGGAAGCGTATTACTTTTGGAGAATGGCATCAGATCTAATGTTAAACCAGGATTTTGATATTCTTCATTTAAGTGAAGAACGAAATGAAATATGGCTTGAAAAAAACGTGAAAAGTAAAGCTTATGTCGTTCGTATCACCCAACAAACCTTTGATTGGTCCAATCAATTAAAACGAGATCAAGATACATTAATTGAAAATTTAAAACGATTTAAAAGACAATTAGTAGGAAGAGAGGTTGAGGTACATAACGTTTACATATCAGAATTTCCTCCAGTGGACGATTGGAGTGATCGAAAACAACCTCTTCATCTTAATGATCGGAAAAAAACTACGATTTACCACCATTACATAACAGAGCAACGTACTGAACATATAAATGATATATACAAACAATTGGGTCTCACTGAACCGTCTTTTGTTGTTCCTTCTGAGTTAGAAATGGAACAAACGATTTATGAGTTAAAAAGATCAATGAAGCGACGTCACAAAAGGAATCAACAAAAGATGCAACAAATCTTTTCATTTGGAAAACCCAGACTCACTTATTTGTTAATCTTCATAAATCTTGCTGTGTTTGCCTTATTGGAATATCAGGGAGGGAGTACAAACACCCTTACGTTAATTCAATACGGAGCGAAGTATAACCCTGCTATTATGGACGGTGAGTGGTGGAGAATCTTATCCTCCATGTTTCTTCATATAGGCTTCTTTCATATTGCATTAAATATGCTAGCTCTTTATTACTTAGGAAGTCCTGTTGAGAGGATGTATGGAAGTGTTCGTTTTGCTTTTATATACTTTATCTCTGGAATAATTGGAGGAATAACAAGCTTTGCCTTAACTCCTTCTGTAGCAGCTGGAGCATCAGGTGCAATTTATGGTTTGTTTGGTGCACTTTTATTCTTTGGAGTGGTACACAAAAAGTTATTTTTCCAAACGATGGGACCAAACTTATTGTGGGTTATTGCCTTAAACATTGCCTTTTCTTTCTCTATTCCTCAGGTAGATATAGGAGCTCACTTGGGGGGCTTAGTGGGTGGTTTTTTAGCTTCTAGTATCGTTCATTTCCCTAAAAAGCAAAGCCTACCTATGCAAACAGGGGCTGCCATATTCGTGTTAGTTGTGGGTGTCGGGATGTCATGGTACGGTATTACGAATGAAGATAATCACTATGACCCCCGTCTCCAAGCACAGGTCGCTCAAGAATATGCTAAAAAGGGGCAATATGATAAAGTCATTCAACTTGTGGATCAGACATTTCGCCACATAGAAGGTTCTGCAGATCTCTATTTCTTCAGAGCAATTGGCTATTATAACCAAGGTGAGGTTGAAAAGGGGATAGATGATTTACACGAAGCTATATCCATAAAACCTTCATTCGGTTTAGCTCATTACAATTTAAGTATATTTTATCAGCAAAAACAAAACTCAGAGAAAGCGCTTGAACATGCTCGTAAAGCTGTTCAAAACAATCCGGAAGATGAGCGGTTTCAAGAGCTTCTTCAGTCGCTGGAAAAGTCAGGATAGTATTGGATTAAACGTTGCTTTCTCTGATTCATATCTTCAAATAATACGAGTAAGTGTTTCCCATCACGGTCTACAAGAACAAGGGGAACATAACTATTGATATCCTCTTTAGAATCATCAGTAAACTGAAGCACATAATTTTTATATAATCCTTCCCAAAGCTGTCCAATTACTTGTTGGGTTTGTTCGGCCGTTAGCTTTGGGAAGGGTTTTGTTTCATAGTCGGGTAGTTCTGTAAGAGGAATAATTTCATATTGTTCTTTTGGTATTTGATAATGTTCGATTAGTTGATTCCATTGATAATTAAGCTGTTGTTCTGTAGCATGATCTAGCTTTCTTTTCCAGTCTTCCTGCGATTGGTTTTGTGGTGAAGTAAAAGATTCTAAAGGTGTTAAAGGTGAGTCGATCACATATAATTCTGCACGAGACATGTCTTGTATACTTTTAATCTTGTCATCAGGATAATGAATTTCTCCGTGATGAAACGTAACAGCTTGATAATGACTACTGTCTTCCCCATGAATCTTTTGTTCCTGAAAAAGGTTTTGACCATTTTCTTTCCACTTGCTTAAGACTCCTTTTAAATGTCCATCCATATATAGTAAAGAAACATCTTGGCGTAAATATACAGGTTCCTCTAGGGTTGATACTGTTTTCCACATAAAATCATACTCATCTTCATCACTCTCAGAGAGTAGCGTAAGGTCCGTAAAAGTCTCATCAAACCGTTTTACCTCATCTAATGGAAAAAACTTAACCACAGAAACTTCCTTATTCGGTTTTAAAACTAACACACCTATAAAAGCAATAATATGGCAAAGAATAATAATCAATACGGCTCTTCTCATCACTTCGTCCCCTTTTCTTGGACATCCTCTGTAATTCAAATGTATGATAGAATATGGAAGGATATGAAATGAAAGGGGAGAGAAAATGAAACAAGCGAAACCCATTACAGAAATATTAGAACAATTAGTCTCTATTCCAAGCCCTTCAGGGTACACGGATGAATGCATTCATTTTTGTGAAAACTTCCTTAAATCTTCTGGAGTTACGACAAAAATAACGCAAAAAGGTGCTCTAATTGCAACTATAGAAGGAGAAGACACCAATCAGCATCGCTTACTAACAGCACATGTAGACACACTTGGTGCGATGGTTAAAGAAATTAAATCTGATGGAACATTAAAGCTTTCAATGATTGGTGGCTTTAGATGGAATAGTGTAGAAGGTGAATACTGTAATATACATACAGCAAGTGGTGAAACGTATTCTGGAACGATTCTAATGCACCAGACGTCTGTTCACGTGTATAAAAATGGTGGCGAAGCCAAACGTAATGATGACAATATTGAGGTTCGTATTGATGCAGAAGTTCACAACCCTGAAGATGTGAGAGGTCTTGGCATTGAAGTTGGAGACTTTATTTCATTTGACCCGCGCTTTCAAACGACAGACTCTGGTTTTGTAAAATCTCGCTTCCTAGATGATAAAGCAAGCGTAGCGATTTTATTACAACTCATCGTTCAGCTGAAACAAGAAAATATTCGATTGCCTTATACAACCCACTTTTACATTTCCAATAACGAAGAAATTGGTTACGGCGGGAATGCGAGTATTCCGGAAGAAACAGTGGAATATTTAGCTGTTGATATGGGAGCTATTGGAGATGGCCAGACCACCACAGAATATGTTGTATCGATCTGTGCCAAAGATTCATCTGGTCCTTACCATTATTTACTTCGTCAGCATCTAGTAAAACTGGCTCAAAAAGAGAGTGTGGATTATGAAATTGATATTTATCCATACTATGGATCTGATGCTTCTGCAGCGATTCGCTCTGGAGCTGATGTGAAACATGCTTTAATTGGTCCGGGTATTGATGCGTCTCATGCGTTCGAGCGTACACATCAACGTTCAATAGAACATACGTACAATTTATTACATGCTTATGTTCAGTCGAAATTAGTATAATTGATTTATATGCCCTACCTAATGAAGGTGGGGCATTTTACATTTCAAACGCTTAAAAATGTATTCTTTCAAAGGTTTGTGCAAACAATGAAATTAGACCTTTGAAAGTTAGGTGAGACCGTGGAAAAGCAACCAATGTTTCATAATTACGATCAAAACGTCGAGTACATGAAAGAACGACTGGGTGTAGATAAAAGCTTTGATATCATATACCTAGACCTTGAATATGCTGGGCGTAAAATGTCTCTTTTTGCAATAGACGGATTTGTAAAAGATGACATTCTTCATTACTTAATGAAAGGCCTATCTAGGTTAGATCCCGATCAACTTGAACCAGAGCCATTAGAGAAACTCTTAAGAACCTATATCCCTTATGTTGAGCTAGAAACTAAAGATGATCTCAATGAAGCGGTGGATTGGGTATTAGCAGGACCGACAGCATTAGTAGTAGAAGGTATTAATGATAAAATCATTATGATTGATGCCCGAACCTATCCTGTTCGGGGCCCCCAAGAACCAGATGTAGAACGAGTGGTCCGTGGTTCAAGAGATGGTTTTGTCGAAACGATTGTATTTAATACAGCCTTAACAAGAAGAAGAATTCGCGATCGATCATTACGTATGGAATATATGCAAATAGGGAGAAGATCTAAAACAGATATCTGTATCAGTTATTTGGAGGACATTGCTGATATGGACAGGGTAAAAAGACTGAGAGAACAACTGGAATTAATCGACACCGATGCTCTCCCAATGGCAGAAAAAACAGTTGATGAATTTTTGAGTGGAGAGCACTGGAGTCCATACCCAACCATACGTTATACAGAGCGCCCGGACACAGCGGCAGCCCATCTTTATGAAGGACATATTTTGATAATGATTGATGGTTCACCAAGTGTAATGATTACCCCATCTACTTTTTGGCATCATTTACAGCATGCTGAAGAGTATCGACAAAAGCCATCAGTGGGTGCTTATTTAAGGTTCGTTAGATTTTTTGCAGTTTTTGCTTCAATTTTTGTTTTACCACTGTACTACTTATTTTCAATCGATCCATCTTTGCTACCTCAAGGTCTCCAGTTTATTGGCCCAACGGAAGTAGGGGTGATACCGCTCATCGCGCAATTTTTAATCGCCGAAGTCGGGATAGATACACTGAGGCTGGCCGCTATTCATACTCCTTCAGCTTTAGCTACTGCTTTAGGGCTTGTAGCCGCTATTCTAATCGGGCAAGTCGCAGTAGCAGTTGGGTTATTCTCCAATGAGGTAATCCTCTATCTAGCAGCAGCCGTTATAGGCACCTATTGTACGCCGAGCTATGAGCTTAGCTTAGCCAATAGAATGTCAAGGTTAGGGTTACTCATATTAACTGCGTTATTTGGGGTGAAAGGCTTAGCTATAGGAACAACGGTATGGATTCTCTATTTAGTTCGTTTGAATACCTTTAACACGGCATATTTATGGCCGTTTCTTCCATTTAACTACCGTGCATTCCGTGATGTATTTTTACGTACCCCAATGCCGCTTAAGAACCGAAGACCAGCATTCTTACATCCACAAGACCCTGATAAATAATATCAGGGTTTTTGTGTGAGAACGTATAGAAGGATTCCGTTATTTCATTTCCCCTGAGACGTTGCTATAATATTATGTGGTGATATATATGAAAACTGTTTATGATGTTCAACAATTATTAAAAACATTTGGTACATTTATCTATCTTGGTGATCGAATTGCTGATTTAGAACTAATGGAAGATGAACTTAAGGAACTGTACAAATCTCAATGTATAACGAAAGAAGATTTTCAAATGGGGATATTAATATTACGTCAGGAAGCCTCTAAACAAAAGAAACAAAAAGACGAAGGATGATGGAGTTATGGAGAACCGTAATTTTATAGGAGTCGATATCGGAGGAACAACCGTTAAGTTGGCATTTATTACATATAATGGAGACATTTTTTCTAAGTGGGAAATCCCAACGAATAAAGAGGGAAATGGATCAAGTATCGTTCAGGATATTGCAGCTTCTATTAAATCTAAGCAAGAGGATTTAAACCTGTCACATGAGCAATTTATAGGTATAGGTGTTGGAGCTCCTGGGTTTGTAGATGTAGAAGAAGGCTTTATCTATACCGCTGTCAATATTGGATGGGAAAATTATCATTTAACAACTGCCTTAAAAAAAGAGACCGGTTATGATGCATGGCTAGAAAATGATGCGAACTTAGCTGCACTAGGTGAAAATTGGAAAGGTGCAGGAGGTCAGGCGGATCATTTAATTGCTGTTACACTTGGAACAGGTGTTGGTGGTGGCATTATCGGTAATGGTCAGCTGTTACACGGGGCAAATGGAACTGTAGCTGAAATAGGTCATATGACCGCTAAAACAGAAAATGGTAGACCATGTAATTGTGGTAAAAAAGGTTGCTTAGAAACTGTGGCATCAGCTACGGCAATTGTCCGTTCTGCTTATGATGCAATTGAAGCGGGAGAAAAGACAACGCTTCAAGAAATACTAAGGCAAAATGAAGCCATATCCGCTCGAGATGTCTTCCAAGAAGCTGCTAAAGGAGATCAGACTGCACAGAGCATTCTCGATGAAGTCATTCATTACCTGGGTATAGCTATCGCGAATTTAGCGATTGTAATTAACCCTACACGAATTGTCATTGGTGGCGGTGTTTCTCAAGCAGGAGATCAGCTTCTAAACCCACTTCGTAAGGTGTTTGATCATAATGCGTTAAAGAGAACTAGTCAGGCAGCTGAATTTGTGATCGCTTCTCTAGGAAATGACGCAGGAGTACTAGGAGCAGCTTATTTAGCAAAACAAAAGAGTGGTAAGTAACAACAAGAACTAAAACCTCTATTTTAATTTTAAAATAGAGGTTTATTTATTTGGCCTTCTTGGGAATGGTAGGTTGATACGGTTATTAATGGAACAGTCGTGAACCTTAAAAAATCGAGTGATCCTCATTGGTTCCTACTTTTGTAGGGTTTATTTTTACATAATCGTTTAATAAAATGAATAGGGTGTTAAGTGGGTGTAAAAAATTAGTAATAAATATGTGAAACTTTTATGTTAGAATAACCGTCAAATAGTGTGTTGGTTGTTTAGAACACTATGAAAAGTGGAAATAAGTATTACTAGTATAAGACGTAGCTTAAAACATCTTGTTCAAGTTCATAACAAGAGGAGGAAAAGAAAATATGCAACAAAGACGAAATCTACCATTTTATGCAATTGCCGCTCTTCTCTTTGGGGTAAAAACCTATTTTGTATATCGTTTAATATTTAATCTATCAATTGAAAATCAATTACAAGAATTAATATTATTAATAAACCCTTTTGCCACAGCATTTTTATTCTTTACATTTGCTGCTTGGTTTAAACCGGAGCGACAAATCAAATTCACAAGACGAATTTCATTAATTGGAACGTTAATCTTGTACTTTAACGTTATTTACTTCCGAGGCTTTACGGATTTCTTGACGATACCAGTATTATTTCAATCGAGCAACGCAAGCGATCTAGGTTCCAGTATATTAAGTTTAATTTACGCACCAGACCTACTGATTTTTGCTGATGTCATCTTGGTCTATTATTTGAGCCGTAAAGTTAAGCCATCCATGCAGGTTACAGCACGTAAAGCTAAACTAAGCGCAACTGCTTTAGCTTTAGCTCTATTAGTAGGTAACGTTGTATTAGCAGAAATGGAACGCCCAATGTTATTCATGCGTACATTTGACCGTGAATATTTAGTTAAAAACATTGGAATCTTTAACTATCACATTTATGATGCTGCGCTTCACTCAAAAACTAAAGCGCAACGTGTTTTTGCAGATGGAAGTGAAATGAGTGATATTGAGCAATATACTAATAAAGAAATTAAGAGCGACCAATCTTCAAAATTAGAAGGTATAGCTAAAGGCAAGAACGTAATTTATATCTCTGCTGAGTCTATACAAAGTTTTGTGATTGATAAGAAAGTAAACGGAAAAGAAATTACACCGTTCTTAAACGACTTAATTGATGATAGTTATTACTTTGAAAACTTCTATCATCAAACAGAGCAAGGAAAAACATCTGACTCAGAATTCATTATTGAGAATTCAATGTATCCATTATCAAGAGGTGCTGTGTTCTTTACACATTCTCAAAATGAGTATAACGCCGTACCTGAGATTGTTGGTAAGTATGGATATACGTCAGCCGTATTCCACGCGAATAATGGCAGTTTCTGGAACCGAAACGTAATGTATGACTCATTAGGGTATGATAATTTCTTTGATGAGCAGTACTATGATGTGAACAAAGAAAACAGCATAGGTTGGGGCTTAAATGATAAAGCATTCTTCAAACAATCCATGAAATATTTAAATAACCTGAAGGAACCATACTATGCGAAGTTTATTACGCTAACGAACCACTTCCCGTTTGAATTGCCTGAGGAAGATCAAAACATTGATAAATTAGATACAAATTCTAAAACATTAAACCAATACGTGACGACGGTTCGTTATATGGATGAATCGATTAAGCAGTTCTTCCAACAACTGAAGGATTCCGGTCAATATAAAGACTCGATTATTGTGATTTATGGTGACCACTATGGAATCAGTCAATATCATGATGCTGCAACATCTAAGTTTATTGGTAAAGAAATTCGCCCATTTGAGCACACTCAATTACAGCGTGTACCATTTATTGTCCACATTCCAGGACATGAAGATGATCGTGTAATTTCTAAGCCAACGGGTCAAATCGATGTAAAACCTACGATCTTGAATATGTTAGGTATTGATAATGAGAAGGATATTCAATTCGGTACAGACATGTTTACAAACGATAAAGATCCATTTGTAGTTCTGCGTGATGGAAGCTTTATCTCTGAAAATTATCTGTACGCTAAAAACGTATGTTATGATCGTGAAACGGGTGAAGAAGTGGAATCACAAAAATGTGAACCACTCAAGAAGAAAGCTCAAAAAGAATTAGATTACTCTGATAGCATTATTTACGGAGATCTATTCCGTTTCTATGATTTCAAGAATAAACAAATGGATTTAAGTAACGCTGAAAAATAGAGAAATGAAAAGCTACAAAAAAGCAAGAACCTCTCAGAGGCTCTTGCTTTTTTTATGTTCTAGAAAATGAAGGGTTTTATTTTTTTCGTTCACTTCCTTACATATCATGTAGTAAAGGGGGATAATAAAAAATGGGTGCTATAACACTAACGAAGCTTTATGATTCAGAACAATTAAAGCATGATATTTATAAACTTAGTGAACATTATGATTTTATCAAGGTTCATACAATTGGCTATTCTGTTTTAGGTGAGCCATTACTGGAACTTAAAATAGGAGAAGGGGATAAGCGAGTACATTGGAATGGAGCTTTTCATGCTAATGAATGGATTACGACTCCTCTACTTTTAAAGGTTGTCGAAGAGTATGCAGAGGGAATCATTCATGGTAGACAGTTAGAAAAAGAACTCTTCTCATCAACTCGTTTATCAGTAGTGCCAATGGTCAACCCTGACGGCGTAAATTTATTTATGCATGGTTCTGAAATAGCAAAAGCGTATAAGGACTTAGTTAATAAAGCCAATCATAATCACGTCAATTTCACCTCTTGGAAAGCGAATATTCGAGGTGTTGATCTGAACAATCAATTCCCTGCCCATTGGGAGGTTGAGAAACAACGTAAGCCTCAAGATCCAAACTTTAGGGATTACCCTGGGGAGAAGCCATTATCTGAACCAGAATCTAAGGCTATTTATGATCTTACTCAGAAAAGTAGTTTTCACAGAGTCTTAGCTTTCCACTCTCAGGGAGAAGTCATTTATTGGGGCTATCAAAATAAAGAGCCATCTCAAGCAAAATCAATAGTTGGGGCTTTTCAGGCTGTAAGTGGTTATGAGCCTGTCCATACAATTGACAGCTACGCTGGGTATAAAGATTGGTTTATTCAAGACTATAAGCGAGAGGGATACACAGTAGAGGTGGGAAAGGGAATTAATCCTTTACCTTGGTCAACCTTTAATGATCATTTGAAGAAGGTAAAACCCATATGTTTTAAAAGTATGGAGATGTAACACTTTCTTTGATTTTCCATACTCGACGTGTCATAATCTTTATAATGATTTGAGGGTATTTTTACAGGCTTACATTATTACGTAAAAAAGGATGAACTATTATGAATGAAGGAGAACCTATTATAAGGCTGAAAGACGTTCGGTATGGACCTTTACAAGATATTAATCTAAATGTGTACCCAGGTGAACGTGTTATCGTTTTTGGACCTTCAGGATCCGGGAAAAGTACACTTCTTCATCTTTTTAATCGTATCTTGGATCCAGAAGAGGGTTCTATTTCGTTTTACGAACAGCCTTATGAATCTTATAAGATCCCCAAACTTCGAAGAAAAATAGGTCTTGTTTTGCAAGCTCCTCATTTATTTCCAGGAACCGTTTTAGAAAATTTGAAATTTGGACCTTCTATGGTGAATGAATGGAAAGACAAACAAGGTGAAGAATTATTGGAATATGTTCAACTCCCTACTGATTATTTACATAGATCTGTAGATCAACTTTCAGGTGGGGAAAAGCAACGTGTTTCATTAGCGAGAACCTTAGCGAATAAGCCCGATATATTGTTACTGGATGAACCTACAAGTGCATTGGACGAGCAGACAACAGAAGATATTGAAGAGGTATTATCGATGCTTATTGAGAAGCATAATATAACGATGGTTATGGTTACCCACCAATTAAGTCAGGCAAAGCGGTTAGGGGATCGAGGGGTATTTCTCGAAGATGGACGAATTATAGAACACGGCCAGCTGCCAGATATGCTAGAAAAACCAAAAACAGAAGAACTGCAATCATTTCTTGTTTAGTTTATCGAGGAGGTTGAGAGTGTGTCGCCAGAAATATCGAATCAGTCATTACTCTTTTTAATTGTATTTGTTCTAGTTCCACTCTCCTTGTCATATTATTATCAGTTAGGACAGAATAAGGATATTATTTGGTCTTCCATTAGGGGAACGATTCAGTTGTTCCTCATTGGTTATGCACTGAATTACTTATTTGATTTACCACCTTATATCGGTATCCCATTTATGATTTCAGTCATGATTATCGTTGCAAGCTTCCATGCTAAGAAAAAGGGGGAAGGTCTACCAAACGTTTTATGGACGATTCTGTTTGGGCTTGTCATTATTGAAGTGAGCGTTCTTTCTTTATGGCTTGTAGCAGATATGATTGAATTCACACCTTCTGAAGTTATTCCGATGAGTGGTATGGTCATTGGTAACTCAATGGTAGCGATGGGGTTAGCATTAGAAAGAATGAAAAGTGAATTCAAAGAAAATGAAGGACGTTTACTAGCAGCATTGTCGCTAGGGGCTGAACCTAAGCAAGCTTCTCATATTATAGTGCAAAGAACTTTAATGGCCTCGCTAATCCCAAATGCTGATAAATTAAAGACGGTGGGTCTTGTCCAACTACCGGGGATGATGACAGGGTTGATTTTGGGAGGAGTCAGCCCGGTTATGGCTATCAAATATCAACTTGTTATATCACTCTCTATCTTTTCAGCGGTATCCTTGAGTGCGATCTATATCACATTGGGGATGTATCGTTACTTCTTCAATAAGAAAATGCAGCTAAAGCAGTTTTTTCAACATGAATCTTCTTAGAAACTAAAAAATCCCCTCAATAATTGAGGGGATTTATCTTACGAGTACTACTATACCTTGTTCATCAAGGTTTTAGTGTCCACCACCAGAAGAAGTGAACTGAGAAATAATCGTCATAATGGAAAAGAATCCAAATACAAGCGTTGAGATGCCAGCGAATGCTACGGCAAAGAAGTTATTCGTTTTAAGTTCACGAAATACAGCAAGAGCACAAAGAATGGTAACAAAAAGTAACATGATGGCTAATACCATTTTACCCTAACCTCCCTAATTCAAATACACCGTTTGCACACGGTGAGCATGTTTATTACTATAATTAATATGTATCTTTTCTTTACTCCTCATACATTTTAAACCACTTTCATTTATTTGTCGAGATATTCGTGATAGTTTCTATAAACTTTTTAGGAGGGTCTACACATGGAAGTAGAACAACTGCCACTAGGCACTTTAGGAACCAATTGCTATCTTATTGAACAGAACAAAAAAACGTTAATTATTGATCCAGGAGGGGATGCTGAAAAGTTAATTCGTATGATTGAACGTAGGGAGTTAACTCCAAAAGCCATCTTACTCACACATGCTCACTTTGACCATATCGGTGCTCTTGATGAAGTGCGTGATCATTTTAATGTGCCTGTATATGTACATCAGGAAGAAAAGGATTGGTTAGAGGACCCTGAAAAAAACGGATCTAAATTCTTTTCGATGGTCGTTTCTCCGATTCAAGCAAGACCTGCAGATCATTTTATTGACCCGGGAAATATGACAATTGCAGATTTTACATTTGAAGTGCGTCACACCCCAGGGCACTCTCCAGGTAGTGTATCGTTTGTTTTTAAGGATGGAGGGTTTGTTATTGCTGGAGATACTTTATTTGAAGGTGGAATTGGTCGTACAGACCTACCTGGTGGGAACCATGATTTGCTAATTGAAAGTATTCGAAAAGAGATTTTATCTTTAGATGCTGAAATGGAAGTGTATCCTGGTCATGGGGGAGCTACTACGGTAGAGAAAGAAAAGCTATCGAACCCATTTTTATAATTTAATTTGCACAACAACGAAAAACCCCTTCCGATTCGGAAGGGGTTTGGGGGATGTGCTCTGCTTTTGTTGGTTAGGGATAAAAGTTAAGCTACAGCTAATACTATATAATTTAATTAACACTATGTCAATAGTGTTAACCTATGCAAAGGGGATAGGATAATGTTTCCTTCATTGAAAGATAGAATACAAAGCGATAAGAATCGCTTAATTTCATATGATACCTTTATTCAATATGCACTCTATGATCAAGAGAATGGTTATTATAATCTCTCAAAACCAAAAGTGGGGAAAGAAGGAGACTTTTATACTTCAAGTCATATTCACAATGTATTCAGTCAGGTATTAGCCAATTACTTTATTCATGTATCCCAATCGTTAGAGATCCCCTTACATATTTGTGAAATTGGATCGGGTGACGGTACATTTGCTAAAGCAGTATGCGAATTCCTAAGAAAAGAAGGTCTAGATTACATGTATGATGCTGTAGAAGTATCTTCAGAACATAGAGTCATGACATCACAAATCGTTAATGGGCAAGAAGCTTTTCATATGTTTAATTCGCTAGAGGAGTGGCACGATAAGCGAAAAGAATTCAACGGTATTCTTTTTTCTAATGAATGGTTGGATGCTCAGCCTGTCAAAGTGGTGACCAAGCAAAATGAAGAGCTATATGAAATCTGTATAGGTATTAAAGAGAATGACACGTTAGAAGAGGTATTATACCCTTGTTCCCAGGATATATTGGATTGGTTGTCGTCTTTTAATTATCAATTGATAGAGGGACAACGAGTAGAAATTCCGTTCTATATGGATAGCTTGTATGAACAAATAAGCCAAGCCATGCAAAAGGGAATTATGTTAACACTTGATTATGGGTACACACATATGGAGTTATCTCATCCTGCAAGGATCTATGGAAGCTTAAGAGGATACGCTAATCATCACATGAAAGATAACGTCTTACATAACCCAGGAGAAATGGATATTACTCATCACGTACACTGGGACACGTGGATGAAAATAGGAGAAAAATATGGGTTTCAATCGAAGTTAATGAAACAGAAGGATTTTTTATTAGAAGCAAATATTCTTGATTTCCTAACAGAACATGCGTCATTGGATCCATTTTCAGAAGAACATAAAAGAAATCGTGCTATTCGCTCTTTTGTTATGGGAGACCAAATTGCTGATTCATTTGAGGTGTGTGTTCAATCAAAAGGAATTAAACAACCAATATAAAGACGAAAAAAAACCTATGCTTGCACGCATAGGTTTTTTCTTAGTGTCGGAATGATGGTTCTAATAAGAAGCCAGTGTAATAGGTAAATCCTATCATAAATACCGTTAAATAAGCGCCAAATATGTACATATACATGCGCTCAGATAGTTTTAGGTAACTTAATGTAAGAAAGAATACCGTTTGAACTAGGAATAAAATTGCTGCATCCGGCATTTCACCAATTACAAACATGACTGTAAAAATACCTGTCCAAAAAGCAAGCACACGAAACATGCGATCCATATTATATCCCCCTCCTTTTTCTCAAAAGGTGACTTATCATCGTTATTATAAACGACCTTACCTTAATTGTAAATGAATCTGTTGAAAACCTTATCATAGGAATGCTTTATATGAGCAAGATGAACAACCTTCCATCATATTTTCCCCTTCTTGGAGTTCAATATTCTCGAATAAAGAATCTAACATCCCTTTTATTAGCTGACTATGCATTTTACAGACCAATTCAGGGCTTTTCTGAGCGAGATCTTTAAACGGGCAATTATGAATTGAAAAAAATATTGTGTTTTTATGTTTAACATATTCAATTCGAGGGTAAATGCCAATGATGTTAGAGATATGTCCAAGTTTCTCTATTTTGTTTTCAATTGTCATATTTGATGGATAGGAGTTTAAATGGGTTTCTAAAATTTCTTGACCATACTTGTAACCTGTTTTGTACAAGATATGTTCACCCTGGGCACCTAGTTCTTGAACAACCTCCATGGCCATAGTAGCAAGTAATTTATAGTCTCTATAGGGGAAGTTTAAATGGATTTCCTCATTGGCCAATGAATACATCCGACTTGGTCGACCACCTTTACCCGTTTTTTTTCGTATGGGACTGTAGCATATGCGCTTGTTCCAACTTGGAGAGGTGTAAGCGGGCCACGTTAGGGTGGATATCAAACCTTTTGGCGATGTCAATGACAGACACTTCTTGGTTTTGTTCACTCAAATATTGATAAATATAATACCTTGTTGGATCTGATAGAACCATACTAACCGTCAATGCTTGTTCCATTTCACGACCTCCTAAAGAGTAAGCTATTTATTATTATAATACATATAATTTGGAAAAAGTTTAGGTTGGTCGAGTTGTTAAAAAACGTACACAATTTAATTTACAGAAGATAAGCAAAATTCTGTACATATTATGTTTAAAGAATGTACAATGAATGTACAGAATATAACTCACATATAGAAAGGTGCGATGAGTTGATGAGTGGTCTAAAGTTTTACACGTATCCAAGCTGTACGTCATGTCGCAGAACGAAAGCCTGGTTAAAAAATCATGAAGTTGGATTTAATGAAAGACACCTATTTCGAGACACTCCTTCCTATGAGGAATTTTTAGAAATTTTACAACTAACAACAGATGGCATCGATGAAATATTAGCAACACGAGGCAAAACATATAAATCGTTAAATGTAGATGTAAACGATTTAAGCATTTCCCAATTTATTGATTTGGTTATGAAAGAACCAAAACTCTTGCGTAGACCAATTTTGACGGATGGTGAAAAGCTTGTAGTTGGGTATAATGAAGATGGCTTGAAAAGTATCACAAATGTAAAACAAGAGCTTATGACAAAGATTTCATAATGAGATTCTGTAAGACATCCAATAAGAAGACCTGAAACACTACTGCCACTTACATAGAGGATAGTAGTGTTTTTCATTTATGGAGAATATGTTAAATCCTTCAGAATGGTTTATTCAGTTTAATGGCAGTTATCTTGAATAAGTAGGTGCGGGATGGTTCCGTTATGTCTATGCAGATCGGCGGGCTGTGGTCTCTTGGGAAGTGACAGTAATCCCTCGGGTAGGAGACGGAATCGCTCGGGTAAGTGACGGAATCGCTCGGGTAAGTGACGGAATCGCTCGGGTAAGTGACGGAATCGCTCGGGTAGGCGACGGAATCGCTTGGGTAGGCGACGGAATCGCTTGGGTAAGCGACGGAATCGCTCGGGTAGGCGACGGAATCGCTTGGGTAAGCGACGGAATCGCTCGGGTAGGCGACGGAATCGCTCGGGTAAGTGACGGAATCGCTCGGGTAGGTGACGGAATCGCTCGGGTAAGTGACGGAATCGCTCGGGTAGGCGACGGAATCGCTTGGGTAGGCGACGGAATCGCTTGGGTAAGCGACGGAATCGCTCGGGTAAGCGAAGGAATCGCTCGGGTAGGCGATGGAATCGCTTGGGTAGCCGATGAAAAGCTCGTATTATCTCGAATCCAAGTCTTCAACATAAGGGGGCTTTAATGGCAAAAGTCCCAATTTAGGAATAAGTGATTCATCATATTTGGTCAAAAAATAAAGCACTGACCTCAATGGTCAGTGCTTTGGAACTGGGCTAGCTGGATTCGAACCAGCGAATAACGGTACCAAAAACCGCTGCCTTACCGCTTGGCTATAGCCCAATGACGTAACAATAATTATCATGCCATTTTCTCCATAAATATATACACATATAACAAAAAAATTATGGATCGATATAAATTATTCGGTTCACAATATTTTTACTCCCATCTGAAGTCACCATCGTAAATTGTGCTTGAATATCATTAGAATCCAAAATGACATATTCAACTGTGACAGTACCATAAGGAAATCTATATGTTGTTTCTCCATTCACTTGTAGAGAATTAGCTCCATTTTGGAATGTCGCATTCCCCATTTGAAATAATGTTTCCAAATAAAGTTGTTCTTTTTCATTCGTAGTTAGCTTTTGGCTTGTTTGGAGTTGCAAAAGAGAAGCGTTAAAAAACAGAAACATAAAGGAAAGTAAGAGGAGAAGGAGAGGAAAAGCAAATCCTTGTTCATTCTGTATAGAGGTTAAATAACTTTTGATATATGGACCCTCCTTCATTTTGAAGTAGAATAGAGAAGCCCTTAGAGGAAGACCTTACTTCAAAACTTTTTACATTGTGTAATAGGCCTTGATGCCCTTGTTGATTGACCTGTCTTCGTATCATGTTCCCGTATTGTTCAATATCAACTTGATCGCCATTTTGTTTATACAGTCTAACTCCATCTGAAATTGTGCTAATAGACCTTGTTGTATAAAGGTCTTGCTCAATAAAATGGTACAACTGATAAACCTCTACATCTTTTTGAGGAGATTGTTGAGAATAGATCCAGACCGTTTTGAGGACATAGGGGAGGGCCTGTAAAATTAACAAGGTAATGAAAAGGGAGAGGAGAGCCTCAAGTAAAGTAATCCCTCTATCGTTGTTAAGGTTTTTTATATAAACAATCACGCTCCTCAGTCCCCCTCTCATTTATCCATTCTATGCACCCCTCAATTAGAGAAGATTTGTATCGGAAAGTAACACTCGCTATTCGCTCGTGCCGATCTAATTCTGTGGTAGTAGGAAGTGAGGTTAATTCATCTCTACGCTTCAACTCATCGTGCAGTGTATAGAGCCAATACCTACGTTCTTCTAGTATTCTCTGCTCTTTATAAACTGTACTGATCATAGGTAGTAAGGACAGGGTTAGAATCAGGAATAAGCTAAACGAGAACAAGCTATTCAAAAGCATATATCCTTTATTGTTCCAGCACATAATACCTCGCCTTTCCAAATGGAAATACAACTCTCAGTTCTTTTGTGGGAGTTGAAAATTGAATACTCCCAGATTCTAAGATGGACCCTGATACATCAAAACGAATATGTCTATCTAACGAGGAGTAGGAAAAACTGACTTCCCAATCATCAGGGAGTTCACGAGTCTCAACGATATAGAAACGATTTTTTAAAATACGATAAGTTTTCCCTTCAGGCATAAATATTATGGAGTAATGGGTTCTGGTAGTCATGGTTTGTTGTTGAATCCAAAGCACATCTGCTCGAAATTGTTCCATAAAAGCATCTTCGTGTTGTTTCTGAAATAGGGAAGGGCTTAACGTAATCATAATTCCAATAAAGAGAGACCAAATAAATAATACAGCGAGCATCTCTACGAGTGTGAAACCATTTGAATTATGGAGAAACCACCACTTTCTGTACGGTTCCATCCTGTAAGATTTCAAGTTGATCTCCTCCCGGGCATGTACTTTGTTCTAAAAAGTTGTCATCAACAAGGGTTTGTAGATCTGTTGGCAAAGATTCATTCTCGATTCGATATGCTTGTGCCTGCGTTTCCGCAAGCTTGATAAGAGCATCACACCCTTTTTCTTGAACCAAGTTATTGTTCGATGCAATGTTAGGGATCGTAATTAAGAGAAGGGTTGAGATAATCATTAAAACTATGAGCATCTCCACAAGAGTAAACCCTTTTTCATTTTTCATAATAAAAACTTCCTTTCAGTTAAATTTGTCTCATCCATTCAAGTAATGGGAGCATAATGGAAGAGTAGATCATCATAATGAAAACCGCTAAAAGAATAAACATGAGTGGCTGAATGAGCGCGAGTACTTTTAACAGCGTCTGTTGCAATTCATCAATGATCCATTCTGCATAAATCTCTAGGTCTTGATCAAGGCGACCGTCGTTTTGATTTCGATTAATGAGTTGGGCCATGTCTTCATGGAGAAAGAGTTGCTTTTGTACTGAATGGGCTAAACTACTTCCTTTTTCTAAATCCTTGAACATACATGAGGCATGGTAGGATAAAACGGGGAAATGCGTTTGGTCTCGCATAATGGATAAGCATTGTTTAATGGACATTCCAGACTTTAGTAGGGAGCTGAAGTGGTAGGAAAACAGATAGGATGTTTGAGTCTTAAGATAGGTTCTCCAACCGGGGATTCGTCGGTAAATAGAGAGGACTTTCTGAACTGAAGCCCTCTTTTGAGTTATGAAGATCACAGCAAAGAAAAGGATAGTTAACATAGAAAAAGCAAAATTAAAATACAAAGATCGATCGAGCCATTTTAATGTAGTAAGAATTGTTGTGGATTGGACATTCATTGAAGCGTAGAGTTGAAGGAATGTAGGGAGCAGAAAAATCTTAACAAACAGAAGTAAGCCGAAAAACAATATAAAAAGAATCACCGGGTAGCGGATTACCTTTTGGAATTTCTTCTTAAACTCCAGTTGTTGTTCCAAGATTATTGCGCTTTGGGAAAGGGCTCTCTGTAAATTTCCATATTCTCTAGAGAAATAAAGATAAGAGACTACATATTTCGAAAAGCCCAATTTTTCAAGTGCTTCATGTAATGAGGTGCCAGAGAGTAAATATGGATGAATATGTTCAATTAACTTTTTTAGGGCGGGATCGAATTGCAAAATACTTAGTGCACTCATTAGAGAGTAACCTCTGTTAAGAAGGTTGGACAAGCGATTTAAAAACTGAATTTGTTGATTGGGAGGGGGTCTCTTGATACGAGAACCTCTATAGTGATTCTTGAGGGATATAGCCAAGCGCATAAGCTTTCCTCCTTAAATGAGAAAATGAGCGATACTGATTAGAATTTTGTGGAGGATTTCCATTTATGGCATTTTGAAGCAAATTTCCTTCTAATAGTTCAAGAATGGCTGCACGATGAGGAGTTCTATGTTGATCATGAGGATTGGAAATTGGTAATAATTGTTGAGAGGCTATGGAGATTAACGTTTGCTCCAGATCAGTTCTAGAAATCCCCATTTCTAATAAACGATAAATCGTGCCATATGCATTTTTTGCGTGAAGCGTTGTGAGTACTAAATGTCCTGTATGTGCGGCATGAAATGCGAATTCAGCTGTCTTTTTATCACGAATTTCACCTACCATGATGATGTCGGGGTCATGTCGTAAAGCTGCTTTTAACCCTGCATTATAATCAATACCAGCTTTTTCATTTACTTGAACCTGTAAAATATCTTGGAGTTCCTGTTCGATGGGGTCTTCTAATGTAATGGTTTGATAAGATCTTTCTTGGAGGAGAGAGGATAACAAAGCGTATAGCGTAGTGGTTTTGCCGCTACCCGTCGGACCGGTAAAGACAATAATTCCGGATTGGTGTGTGACCCATTTTTTCATCCGATGAAGTTGATAAGGAAACATAAATAATTGATTTAATTGTGGTATGCGTTCTTGAGGTAAGATGCGAATAGCTAAACTTTCTGTGGAATTGACAGGGAGTGTTGAAAGTCGAAGAGCGCAGTGAGTCTTATTTGAGTGATAATGTGAAATACCGTTTTGTGGTTTTAATATTTCACCTATATCCATTCCTGAAGTGAATTTAAAGTAGGATAAAAGAGGGGCATAATCTGTTGAGGAAATAATGGAGTCAGATTGTCGTTTGCCATTTACACGAAAGTAAATATAGACATTGTCGCCATAGGGGCAAAAATGGATGTCAGAAGCTTCGGAGATAATGGCATTCTCTAAAATATGTTCAGCATGTTGCTGGGCCTGGTTCAAGACATAAGTCACCTCCTAATTCGTTTCTAAGTCTTATATTTCGACAGAGTTTTTATAATTCCTTCTCTACCCCAAAAAAATTATATTCCACGGTTTGGAGCTTGTTCTTTACTAATACACAAAAAATGCTGGAACAAATCATGCAGAAAATGAAAAACAGTATTTATCTTTCCGTGTATTTTGTATATAATTAGAACAAGTGTTCGTGTTTTCTGGAGGGATATAGTTATGAGTGATAACAAAAGGAGAGACCGCGGTAACATCAAATGGACTTCATTAATGTTACCTGAACACGTTCAAATCCTTAAGGAAATGTGGAAAGAAGATGAACGTGTGGAGAAAGGAGTACTTGAAGAGGACCAGGCTGTAGAAATTGACTTTAAGCTGCAGATGGCTATCAAAGATGATCTTACAGTTAAGGTGAAATATCATAATGAGTTTGGTTTTAGTTATTCAAAAGTTAAAATCATTAGTATTGATCGAAATCAAATGAAATTAAATGGAATAGATCAAGATACCAAAGACAGCAAATTTATTATGCTCAATAATATTATCGCGGTGGATATTTTATAAATGTTTGACGAAAGGTTTTTCAATGCTTAAAATATCGTTCAAACACCAAAAGGACTGATGCAACACATGAACAATATTGTATTAATTGGATTTATGGGAAGTGGGAAATCGAGTGTAGGTAAACTGCTTGCTGAACAAACCCACCGAACATACATAGACCTGGATCAAAAAATCGAAGAAGATGCAGGAGACTCAATCCCCAACATATTCAAAAAGGAAGGTGAGGAAGGTTTTCGTATGCGCGAAACAGAAGTGTTACGTGAGCTTTCTTCTCGTGATAGTACTGTCATTTCTACAGGTGGAGGCATTGTTGAACGTGAGGAAAATCTTTCTGTTTTAAAAGAACATGGACCAGTTATTTATTTACATGCTTCTTTTGAAGAGATTTCAGCACGACTTCAAGAAGATGAAAGTCGCCCATTGTGGAGCAAACCTGAGGCTGAGCGTAGAAGCTTATTAGAGAAGAGACTCCCCGTTTATAAGGAATGGGCTGATTATCTTGTGAACACAGACCAAAAATCAATCGATGACGTGGTTGCTGAAATTAATTCGCTTATATAATCGTAAATACTGGTTATAATATGAATAAACACATAACCAGAGGTGAAACAAAATGTCTGGAAATGATTATGTGAAGTTCATGACACAAGAAATCGTCCGATATATGGATTTGCCACAAGAAGAAAAGAAAAAACGTAAAGAAGAGAAGAAACACCAAAAGACTCCAATTTCTAATCAGATGTTTGGTGTACTTCCATTTGCCTTGAAATTTTTCTTTAAGCGAAACAAAAACAAAAGTAGTTGATCTTGAAGTGATGCTAGTGAAAGAGCTAAATCTTATGTGGTTTAGCTCTTTTTTTTGTTGTCGGTAATCTTTGAATGATGCCTTGTCTGGAGTGACGCTAATGAGCGAAGAATGACGCACAACGATATGACTAAAAACGTCCAGAGCTCTCTCTGGACGTCAAAGACTACTTCCCTTTTATAAAACGCATCGAGGACTCCTGCGAAAAATACAATACCCCAGCATTGATTAATTCCACAGAAATACTAGGCTGAAATCGTTCCTCCAACTTATTTAGCTCATCCTGATAACGCTTTTCAGCATCTTCTTTTGCTTCCGCATCTTCTTCCTGCTCAACCTCATTCTCTAAATCATGACGGAAAAAGTACGAGAGCAACTCTTTCTCACTTTCTAATTGTTGAAGGGCATCCACACTCCAACTGTGGTCCTGACTGTCAATATATGTGTTGATGTATTGCTCCACACGTTTTATAGCGCTTGGCATACGAATCATAGGAGTTAAGGTGAAGCAATAATCATTAATGATGGGTCCGATTTTATTAGGATCTATCTTTTCCATCATTCCAGGGATCATGCCCCCGTTCATTAAATTCAAACCAATTGAAAGAACTTCATCCTTCCGTTGAGTACCTTTGTATTGAACAGAAGCATTAATCATGAGCCAGGGAACAAGTGATGTTTGCCCTTGAGAAGGTGTTACTTGTTCATACTGCCTCGTAATCCTGCCTTTTTCCCTTAACGTTTGAAACATTTTATGCAAACGTGGAGAACCAAAATGGATCCATTCTCCTTTTTCTTCTTGTTTTTCAGGATTTGTAATGAAGGTGACTTTCATAGGCATGCCTTGACCGCCCATCCGTTTAACATAATGCCAGTAAAACGGGCGGTTCATGAGCATTTCATCGACTTCATCAGTCAGTTGGACCGTCATGACTCCATCTTGATCCTCCACAATATCACAATCATTCGCTGTAAAATAACGGTGTAAAAAATTATGAAGCGCCGCTTGTTCCATGTTGATCCTCCTGTTCTTGAGCGTATGAAATAACAGACGATAAGTTGTCTAATTTAATTTTCATTTCGCCCTCTGAAGCGGATTGAGAGACAATATCCTGAATTTCATTTTCCAGGTTATCGATCTCAAGCTTTTGCAAAATAGCATCCAGGTTTCCAACCACACGTTGGAATAGCTGTATTTTTTCATATAGTAAAGAGAGAACATGCTCTTCAATCGTATCTCGAATGGCAAAATTGTATATATTGACGTCCTCTTTTTGACCGAAGCGGTGTACACGACCGATACGTTGCTCGAGTCTCATTGGGTTCCAAGGAAGATCATAGTTAATCATATTGTTACAGAATTGAAGGTTGATTCCTTCGCCACCTGCTTCTGTCGCAATGAGTACCTGAGCATGGTTTTGGAAAAGTTGCTTCATCCAATCCTTCTTGCTACGTTTAAAGCCACCTCGGAATGGAACGGAAGAAATTCCATGTTGTTGCAGATACCATTGTAAGTAGTATTGCGTAGCACGATATTCTGTAAAAATAATAAACTTTTCTTTGGAATCTCCAATTAAATCTATAACTTTTTGAGCTTTAGCATGATGCGGCATTTGCTCAATCATGGAGATCACTTCCTGTAGTTGCTCCGCACGAGAAGGGTGAATCTCTTCATTTTTAAGCATGTTTTGAAGGGATAAAAAGCATGCTTCTCGACTGGAACACAGTTCTCGTAAAAGCGTTATATTTGTGAAGGCCATACCCCCACTTGTTACTTCTGATAAGTATTTATAGGTATTTTGTTCTTCTTCAGAAAAGTCAATATGAACCGTCTCCACATTTCGCTTTGTCCATTCAATTCCGGTCTCACCTCGGCTGTTACGGACCATGACTTTCTTAACGAGCTCTTTCAAATGTTCATCATTGGAAAGCTGGTTACGATTTCGGCCAAATCGTTTTGTGAAATCATCATAGTTACCTAGGTGACCAGGTTTTAAGATCGATACCAGGTTGAAAATATCAACAAGATGATTTTGAACAGGTGTAGCCGTTAATAGTAAACAATATTTCTTTTTAAGAGAACGGACAAATTCATAGTTTTTTGTCTTATGGTTTTTTAGTTTGTGAGCCTCATCAATAATAATGAAATCATAATCTGTATCCAAAATAATATCGCGGTGTGGTGCGCGCTTCGCTGTATCAATAGAAGACACAACAACGTCTTGTCCCCACACGTGTGTCTTTCGTTGCGCAACAGCTGGAATGTGAAATTTTGTATTCATTTCAACCACCCACTGGTTTACAAGAGAGGCAGGAGCAAGAATAAGAATCTTTTTCGCTAGACCACGAATCATATATTCCTTGAGTATAAGACCTGCTTCAATGGTTTTACCAAGTCCAACTTCATCCGCAAGAATGGCACGACCGTTCATTTTTTCTACAACTTGCTCAGCGCATTTCATTTGATGCGGAAGGAAGTCAACATGTGGTAAATACTTTTGTGATTGTAGCCCTTGAAATTCAGGATTCGCTACATGTTTGGAAGTCTCGTATGCCATTTGGAATAAGTCCCAAGAGCAATAGGAAGAATTCTCTGCAATGAGATCTTGTTCTAGCGACTCTTCAAAAGTCGTATTTAATTGAATTTGTTCGTTCACAACAATCACCTCAGCCGATATTAGAAAAGCAATAAATTTCAAAATGTTATCTGCACAGTCAAGAAACCATGTGGTATAATGGCTGTGAAATCGAAATCATACTTATTATGACTAGTATGCACGATTTTTATAATTTCATAATCGCGGATGATTACAAGAGGAGAGACTACGGAAATCGTGGCGCCGAAGGAGCAAACATTAGTGAATCTCTCAGGCAAAAAGACTCTTGTAGGACGCACCTCTGGAGAGTGCCTAACCACATTAGGCCACCCAAGAAGCAAGCAGTCGTTTAACAAACTTGAATGCGCTTACATAACTGCGAAACTTTCTGGTGAATGGACAGGGAATAACACAAAGGGTGTGGATTCTCTGTTTTTTTAATGTCCTTTTTTAAACGGTTAGCTAAGAAAGTGATGAATCATTAGTAAATAGGAGGTAGCGTAATGTCTGAATTAAAACGAACACCACTGTTTCCGGAATATGAAAGATCGGGTGCAAAAACCATCGATTTTGGTGGTTGGGACCTTCCTGTACAATTTTCTTCAATTAAAGAAGAACATGAAGCAACTCGTACAAAAGCAGGTTTATTCGATGTTTCTCATATGGGGGAGATTTTAGTCGAGGGACCTGAAAGTGAAGCATTTTTACAAAAGATGCTGACAAACGATGTATCCAAACTAACTGTTAACCGTGCTCAATATACAATCATGTGTTATGAAAATGGTGGAACAGTAGATGATTTATTAGTCTATAAGCTTGATGAACAAAAATATTTACTTGTAGTGAATGCTGCAAATACACAAAAAGATTTTGATTGGTTGAAGCAACATCTTACAGAAGATGCAACCATGGAAAACCACTCTGACCATTATGTGCAATTAGCTTTGCAAGGTCCGAAAGCCGAAGAAATTTTGCAACGTTTAACAGACGAAGACCTATCAGAAATTAAGTTCTTCCGTTTCAAGCAAGACGTTGACTTTAAAGGGATCGAGCACAAAGCAATCGTTTCTCGTACTGGATATACAGGAGAGGACGGCTTTGAAATTTATATTGATCAGTCTTCCGGTGGTGCACTTTGGAGAGCCATTTTAGAAGAAGGAAAAGGCGAAGGCGTACAGCCAATTGGTCTTGGAGCTCGAGACACACTACGTTTTGAAGCAAATTTACCATTATACGGCCAGGAACTGAGTCCAGACATTACACCTGTTGAAGCCGGCATGGGATTTGCTGTTAAAGCGAAAAAAGAAGCGGACTTTATCGGTAAAGAAGTGTTAGCCAAACAAAAAGAAGAAGGACCTGCTCGTAAGCTTGTAGGAATTGAAATGATTGATAAAGGAATTCCTCGTACGGACTATCCAGTATATGTTGGGGAAGAGGAAGTAGGCTTTGTAACAACAGGTACGCAATCACCTACTCTTGATAAGAGAATCGGTCTTGCATTACTTCCTGTGAAATATACAGAAGAAGGGCAAGAAGTAGAAGTTCAAGTACGTAAGCGTCGTTTACGTGCGAAAGTTGTTCCAACACCATTTTATAAGCGTTAATTATGGAGAGGTAAAGGGGGAGCTATACAATGACCTATCGTTATTTACCGATGACTGAACAGGATAAAAAGGCAATGCTTGATTCCATAGGGGTTCAGTCATCTGAAGAGTTATTTCAAGACATACCTGAAAAAGTGCGTTTTCGTGGGGAATTAAATATCAAAAAAGCGCTAAGTGAACCTGAACTCGTACGAGAAATGTCTCGCTTGGCCAATCGAAACGTTAACACAAAAGATTACACATCCTTTTTAGGAGCGGGTGTATATGATCACTACATTCCATCGATTGTAGATCATGTCATCTCACGCTCTGAATTTTACACAGCTTATACGCCTTATCAACCTGAGATTTCTCAAGGGGAACTACAAGCGATTTTCGAATTCCAAACAATGATCTCTGAATTAACAGGCATGGATATTGCGAACTCTTCCATGTACGACGGCGGTACAGCATTAGCTGAAGCGGTGAATTTAAGTGCAGGCCAGACGAAAAAGAAAAAAATTATCGTTTCGAAAACTGTACACCCTCAGTCGCGTGAAGTTATCCATTCCTATGCTAAAGGTCCAAACCTTGAGGTAATAGAGATCGATGAAAAAGATGGCGTAACGGACCTAGAAGCTGTTAAGCGTGAAATTGATGAGAATACAGCGAGTGTGGTTATTCAATATCCAAACTTCTATGGACAAATTGAGCCCCTTGCAGAAGTGCAAGACATCATTTCTCAGCAAAAGAAAACGATGTTCATCGTATCTAGTAACCCACTTTCATTAGGCTATTTAACGCCTCCAGGTGAATTTGGTGCAGATATTGTAGTGGGAGATGCGCAAGTATTCGGTATTCCAGCACAATTTGGTGGACCACATTGTGGGTATTTTGCAACAACGAAAAAGTTAATGCGTAAAGTTCCAGGTCGCCTTGTAGGTCAAACAAAAGATGAAGAAGGCCGTCGTGGTTTCGTATTAACGCTACAAGCTCGTGAACAACATATCCGCCGTGATAAAGCGACATCGAATATCTGTTCAAACCAGGCACTTAATGCATTAGCTTCATCTGTAGCGCTAAGTGCTCTAGGGAAACAAGGGTTAAAAGAAATGGCTTATCAAAACATGCAAAAGGCACGTTATGCATATGCGAAGTTACAAGAAGCAAACATTCCTGTGAAGTATCATGGACCATTCTTTAATGAGCTAGTAGTTCAGTTCTCTGACTCTGTTACTTCTATTAATGAGAAGTTAGAAGAGAAAGGATTTATCGGTGGTTTTGATCTTGAAACGGTTGATGAGAACATGAAAGGCGCAATGCTTATCGCTGTAACAGAGCTGCGTACTAAGGACGAAATTGATCACTTCGTTCAAGAATTGGGGGATGTATATGCATAATCAAGATTTTCCGGTTATTTTCGAATATAGCCAAGAGGGTCGTGTCGGTTATAGCTTACCAGAGTTAGATGTTCCAGAAGTCGATATTGAACTTGATGACGCTTATGTACGAAAAAATGACGCTGATTTACCTGAAGTAAGTGAACTGCAGATTATGCGTCATTACACAGGTCTTTCTAAACGAAACCATGGTGTGGATTCTGGTTTCTATCCACTTGGTTCCTGTACCATGAAATATAATCCGAAGATCAACGAAGATGTAGCACGTATGCCTGGCTTTAGTCATGTGCATCCATTACAACGTCCAGAATCTTCACAAGGTGCCTTAGAGTTAATGTACGATCTTCAAACACATCTGGAAGAGATTACGGGCATGCACCAAGTGACATTGCAACCAGCTGCTGGGGCACATGGAGAATGGACCGGATTAATGATGATCCGAGCATTCCATGAAAAGAATGGTGATTACAATCGTACAAAAGTTATTGTTCCTGACTCTGCACACGGGACAAACCCAGCATCAGCTACCGTAGCTGGCTTTGAAGCTGTAACGGTTAAATCGAATGAAAATGGTCTTGTTGATTTAGAAGACTTAAAGCGTGTTGTAGATGATCAAACAGCTGCACTTATGCTTACAAACCCAAATACGCTAGGACTGTTTGAAGAGCATATTCTTGAAATGGCAAGCATTGTTCACGAAGCAGGCGGTCGCCTCTATTACGATGGGGCTAACCTAAATGCAATCATGGGATACGCTCGTCCAGGAGACATGGGCTTTGATGTTGTTCACTTGAATCTGCATAAAACATTCACAGGTCCTCATGGTGGCGGTGGCCCAGGATCTGGTCCAGTAGGAGTTTCCGAAGAGTTGGCTCCATATCTACCAAAACCGATCCTTACGAAAAAAGATGATCAATTCGTATTTGACGGAGACCGTCCAGATTCCATTGGTCGCGTGAAACCTTACTACGGTAACTTCGGTATTAATGTTCGTGCTTATACGTATATTCGTACAATGGGACCTGAAGGATTACGTCAGGTAAGTGAATATGCTGTTGTGAACGCAAACTATATGATGAGAGAACTTCAGAAAGAATTCGATCTTCCTTTCACACAGCATTGTAAACACGAATTCGTTTTATCTGGTAAACGTCAGAAAAAATTAGGCGTTCGTACACTAGACATGGCAAAACGCCTGCTTGATTTCGGGTATCATCCACCTACAATCTACTTCCCTCTGAACGTAGAGGAAGCTATGATGGTAGAACCAACTGAAACCGAATCAAAAGAAACGTTAGATGAATTTATCGAAGCAATGAGACAGATCTCTAAAGAAGCAGAAGAAAACCCAGAAATCGTACAAGAAGCTCCTCATACCACGGTAGTCAGCCGTATGGATGAAACAACAGCTGCTCGTAAACCAGTTTTACGTTACGAGAAGCATTTAGAAGAATAACTTGCATTTAAAAGTCTAGGGATTTCCCTAGGCTTTTTTATTGGGTTTTTATTCAATAATCTGGAATTAATATGGAATAACTGTTTTAGTGAGAGAGACGGTTCCGTTGCTATTGTGGAGTGCGGTGGGCTTGGGAACGGGTTGCTTTCCCCGGACGAACGATCGAGCCTCCTCATACGCTACGCTTCTTGCGGGGGCTCGCTCGCCCGTTATTCCGGAGGAGTCAACCCGTTCCCAAGCCCACCTTAGCCGAATGGAGATTAACGGAACCGCAGCGATAATGTGAGGAAGTGCTTGCGGACAATTGTTCCGTTATTTGACTTTAAAATGACTTTCTTACGGACATTTATTCCGTTATTTGCATCAAATCACCTTGAAAAAGCCCAATTTGTCATAAATAAGGTACCATATGTCCGTAACGACTCTCGAAATGCCTTAAAAGTTCAAAATAACGGAACCGATTTTCGTAACGTTTAGATCTCAAGTAACTAGGGTCCGTTAATCTCCATAAAAGCAAAGGGGTGAGGGAAACGGCAAACTCCCGCGGTAGAAAGGGCGGCCGAGACCCCGCAGGAACGAAGTGACGAGGAGGCTGAAAGTAAATAATGAAGATCGACTAAGACCGCCACATCGTGTGGCAACGTCGACCTACCCCACGTCGTGTGGGGCAGCAGGAGTATTGCCGTTTTACTGAACCCCTACCTCTCATAAAAGCAACGGACTGCTCTCAACTTATCTCGATTCCAAGTCTTCCAGATAAGGGGGCTTTAATGAAATAACTCCCAAAAAGGCAAAAGCACCTTTATAAAAGCATCTTCCACACCCCAAAATTCTCTACTACACAAAAAATTTAAAAAATTAAAGCATTAAATCGAGAAAGACCCTTGACGATGTTGTTTAAATCGTGTAAATTTTGATAAAAGTTTTTATTTCAGGCATTCTCATATGAAACAATCATAAGTATATAAACAACAAAATTTTAATAGTAAATACGAAGAAGAAGATATGTTCATTATGAGAGGAAATGACAGAGAGCTAGTGGGTGGTGTGAACTAGTATTTCCGCATAATGAAAAGCACTTTTGAGTAGACAGCTCGAATTAAAGTAGGCCTGTCCGTAGATGCACGTTACGCATAACTAATGAAGGCTATGGAAATAGCGAAAATTAGGGTGGTACCGCGGAAACTTTCGCCCCTTACGATTGGGGACGAAAGTTTTTTTGTTTTTCAATAATTTTCAAGAAGAGGGGTTGCATATATGGAACAAATTTATAACTTTTCAGCTGGACCATCTGTATTACCAAAACCAGTACTCGAAAAGGTACAACAAGAACTATTATCTTATCAAGGACTAGGAATGTCGGTTATGGAAATGAGCCATCGTTCCTCTCATTTTGAAGAAATTATTAAGCAGGCTGAACAATTATTAAGGGAGCTCATGAATATACCTGATAACTATAAAGTGCTCTTTACTCAGGGCGGTGCATCATTACAATTTTCAATGGTCCCAATGAATCTCATGAATCAATACAAACATGCCTATTATGTGAATACAGGATCATGGTCTGAAAAGGCAATAAAAGAAGCGAAAAAACAAGGTGAAGTATCAATATTAGCTTCCTCTAAGGATCAAAACTTCACAACAATTCCTTCTATAAATAAGAATGATATAGATCCGAATACAGATTATGTCCATATCACTACAAACAACACAATAAAAGGAACGCGTTTTACGGAAATACCAGACACAGGTGATGTGCCTCTAGTAGCAGATATGTCATCAAATATTTTATCTGAAGCTTTTGATATTTCAAAATTTGGTCTAATTTATGCCGGTGCACAAAAGAATATGGCGCCTGCTGGTGTAACCGTTGTGATTATAAGAGAAGACTTAGTTGGAACTCATCAAGAAGAGCTCCCAGCTATGTTAGATTATGAAACCTATGCAAATGCTGGATCACTATATAACACTCCACCAACATTTCAAATCTATGTAACAAAACTAGTTCTTGAATGGATCAAGAGCTTAGGTGGGGTAGAAGCAATTGAAAAAATGAATCATGAGAAGGCTTCGTTGCTTTATAACTTTATAGATCAATCATCATTGTTTTCCAATCATGTAGAGAAAGAAAGCCGTTCTTTAATGAACATTCCTTTTACAACGAATTCTAAAGAGTTAGATCAAGAATTTATTCAATTAGCTGAATCGAAAGGACTTCTTTCATTAAAAGGTCACCGTTCAACAGGTGGTATGCGTGCAAGCTTATACAATGCTATGCCTTTAGAAGGCGTCCAAACACTTATAGATTTCATGAAAGAATTCGAAGCAAAACACCAATAAGGAGGAATATTTATGTATAACATTCAAGTCTATAATTCCATTGCAGACAAAGGGTTAGCCGTATTAAATGAGGATACTTATCAGGTAGGGGATGTAAATGATGCAGATGCTATTCTTCTTCGTAGTTACAAGCTAAATGATGAATCGATCTCTTCCTCTGTAAAAGCTGTTGCCAGATCAGGGGTAGGCGTGAATAATATTCCTGTAGATCAATTAACAGAAAGAGGCGTCGTAGTATTTAATACACCTGGTGCAAATGCAAACGCCGTAAAAGAGTTAGTATTGATGAGTTTAATTGCATCTTCAAGAAATTTGTTCTCTGCAGTTAGTTGGACACATGGCTTACAAGGGAATGGAAGTGAGGTTCCTAAACAGGTAGAAGAGGGGAAGAAAGGCTTTGTTGGTACAGAAGTTCAAGGGAAACGTTTAGGAATTATTGGTGTTGGAGCTATTGGCGCATTAGTAGCGAATGATGCATCCTCTCTAGGTATGGATGTTATGGCCTATGATCCATTTATTTCTGTTAACACAGCATGGCAGTTATCTGGTGATATAAAACGTGCCAATAGTCTAGAAGATATTTTCCAAACTTGCGATTATATCACCATGCATGTCCCGTTAACGGATGAGACAAAAGAAATGTTGAATGCAGATGCCTTTAGCAAAATGAAGCCAGGCATGAAAATATTAAACTTCTCTCGTGGCGAACTAGTTGAGGAGAACGATTTAAAGGATGCGATTGAAGACAATATTGTAGATAATTATATTACGGACTTCCCTAATGAGGAATTACTTCAAATGAAAAACGTAACGACTATACCTCATTTAGGAGCATCTACTTATGAATCTGAAGAGAACTGTGCTGTTATGGCTGCTGATCAAATCAAGCAATTTTTAGAAACTGGTAACATTCATAACTCGGTTAACTTCCCAAATGTACACATGCCGTTCAAAGGAAGAAAGCGTGTATCAATTGTCCATCAGAATATCCCGAACATGGTTGGACAAATTGCATCATTATTAGCAACACAGTCCATAAACATCGCGGACATGGTGAACCGTAGTAAAGATGAATGGGCCTATACGTTGATTGATTTAGACCAGGATATTTTAGAAAATAAAGAGTTGATTGATCTAGTGGAGAATATAGAAGGTGTTCTTCATGTAAGAGTCATATAAGAAAGAGGGAGTATATGATACAAGCTGTTGTATTCGATCTTGATGATACGTTGCTTTGGGATAAAAAGAGTGTGAAAGAAGCTTTTAAAGCTACCTGCCGTATGGCTGAAGCAAAATATAATGTTGATCCTGAAAAGTTAGAAGAAGTAGTACGAGAAGAAGCTAAGAAACTATATGCAACTTACGAGACGTACGAATTTACCAAAAACATTGGGATTAATCCATTTGAAGGCTTATGGGGAGACTTTTTAGATGATGACCATCATGAGCAATTTCAAAAGATGAAGGAAATTGTCCCTATCTATAGGAAAGAAGCTTGGAAAAGAGGCTTAAAACAATTAGGGGTTCAAGATGAAGCGTTTGGTGAAAAACTAGCTAAACAATTCCCGATCGAACGTAGAAAGAACCCATTTCTCTATGAAGAGTCATTACGAGTGTTAGAGCAATTAAAAGGTGAGTATAAACTTTTCCTTTTAACAAATGGTTCACCTGATCTACAAAATAATAAGTTAGATATGACACCAGAACTTGCTCCTTATTTTGATGACATTATCATCTCAGGTGCCTTTGGAAAAGGGAAGCCCGATCCCTCTATCTTCGAGCATGCATTAGAAAGAATGGGAATATCTAAAGATCAAGCCATTATGGTTGGAGACAATTTAAACACGGATATTCTTGGAGCAACACGGGTTGGTATGAAGTCAGTGTGGATTAATCGAGAGAATAAAGAAAAAATTGAAGTCGAACCAGACTATGAAATAGCACATCTAGAAGAACTGTTTCCCGTTTTAGATTCACTAAAAAAATAAAACAATAAAGAACCGCTCAACGTTTATCAGTAAAACGTTGAGCGGTTCTTTATATTTCCTGTATTAAGAGTTCGTTTTAATTTTGCCGCCCCATTTTTTGAATCCACCTTGAAGCTGGTTTATATCCTTATATCCTTTTTTGTGAAGGATATTCGCTGCGCGGGCAGCACGTGTGCCGTTTTGACAATAAAGGTAAACGGGTTTATCAGGACGTACTTCTTGAAGACGTTGCTTCAATTGCGTCACTGGAATGTTACGAGCACCTAGGATGTGTCCACCTTTGAATTCATTTGGTTCACGGACATCTATTAATTGAGCTTTACGATAACCCTGTTTGAATTCTTCTTCAGTAAGCGTTTTAAGATAGCGTCTTTGCATGACATATTTGAAGACAGCATATCCCAGAATCGCTACAATAGCAGCTAGTAAATACCACATATTTTCTCCCCCAATTCTCTCTCGTGTTCCTAGTCTATTATAGGTGTGTTTGAATAAAGTTTCAAAGACTTTTTCGTTTCTAAACGTTAGGTGTGTGTTGCAACTCGTTCTCCTACTTTAGTCATGTTTTTTGCCATGAATATTATAACGTTTATTCGATGGGTTTATCAAACCCTGTTTTTAAGCGATTGTTCGATACCCATGGAAATATGTAAAGTTTGGCAAATGACAAAAAAGTAGGTGAATCTAATATTAAACTCTATTTGCTTTTATATGCTTTGAATTTCTTCTTTTATTAGCCATTCTTAAGATTGACAAGTTGGTTGCTAGTTGTTCAAAACACAATATATAGTAAGTTTTTATTTTTTCGAGTACTATATATTGAAACTAGTTTTAAAGCTATGGTAAGTTATAGTTATCACGTTGACCGAATCAAAATCATAAAACTGCATCATAGATACGTCAACAAAAAGAATTTGATAGAGGAGAGATGAGCACATGCAGGCGGTAAAAGATGCGCTTAATAACATTAATGTGGAGCGGTTGAATGAGGATATTCGTTTATTCTCACAAGTCCATCCTATCACCCCAGATATGAACATAACTCACTCAGGTGTATCCCGGTTAGTCATGCTTGATCGATACGCATTTAAAGATACGGAAAAAATCACATTAACTCCTGGCGATTTTGTCGTTCTAACAATCAAAGAGGATCCAAAGTTTCCAGCTCGTGGTTTAGGAATCATTAAGTCCATTGATTGGGAAAATGCGAAAGCTGAAGTACATGTTGATTCTGAATTTGTACATGTATTGGATCAAGAGGAAGAAAGGGAAACAGGCATCATCTCCAGACCTCTAGACATTATAGATAAGCCTCTGGAAATTTATTACGAGCAAATCGCTCTTAGAAATGCTACGGGCCTTTCTTCAGTTGAAGAAACTGAAGAAAAGGAAAAAGAATGGCAAGAACACTTTTATCAAGAACTATCTAACCTAAACTTCATTCCTGCTGGACGCGTGCTATACGGAGCGGGGGCAAATACAGATGTAACCTACTTTAACTGCTACGTAATGCCATTCATTCAAGACTCACGCGAAGGCATCTCCGATCACAGAAAGCAAGTGATGGAAATCATGAGCCGTGGTGGAGGCGTTGGTACAAACGGATCAACACTTCGACCTCGTAACGCACTAGCAAGAGGAGTAAACGGAAAATCTTCCGGCTCAGTTTCTTGGCTAGATGATATAGCAAAGCTCACACACCTAGTTGAGCAAGGTGGATCGCGCCGTGGAGCGCAAATGATCATGCTAGCTGACTGGCATCCTGATATTATTGAATTTATTATTTCGAAAATGCAAAACCCAAGAATCCTACGCTTCCTCATCCAAAGCACAGAGGATGATGCGATTAAAAAACAAGCAGAAGCGAAATTGAAGTTCACTCCTCTATCAGAGTCGGAACGCGATATGTATCAAGGAATCGTGAATTATAAAAACATTGAAGGCCAAGGCGGCTTCACAAATAAAGTGATCGCTGATGCAGAAGAAAAGCTTCATGAAGGTGGTACGTATTCTGTACACAACTCAGAGTTTTTAACAGGAGCGAACATCTCTGTTTGCTTAACAAATGACTTCATGGAAGCAGTTGAAAATGACGGTGATTATGAGCTTCGTTTCCCAGATGTGGAACAATACAATGAAGCAGACATGAAAGCTTACAATGAAAACTGGCATAGTGTTGGAGATGTGCGTGAATGGGAAGAAATGGGCTACAAAATCCGTACTTATCGCCGCTTAAAAGCGAAGGAACTATGGAATCTGATTAATATTTGTGCAACGTATTCAGCAGAGCCAGGTATCTTTTTCATTGATAATGCAAATGAAAAAACAAACGCAACAAGTTATGGACAAAAGGTTGTCGCAACTAACCCATGTGGAGAACAACCACTTGCACCATACTCTGTCTGTAACTTAGCTGCTGTGAATCTTGCTTCAATGGCTGATCGTGAGTCTAAGACTGTAGACTTTGAAAAGCTAAAAAGCACAGTTCGTACAGGTGTAAGAATGCAGGATAATGTAATCGACGCCACACCTTATTTCTTAGAAGAAAATAAAAAGCAAGCACTTGGTGAACGCCGTGTAGGCTTAGGAGTAATGGGCTTGCATGATCTGCTCATCTATACAGAAACAGCATATGGTTCAGAAGAAGGGAACCAAGTAGTCGATCAGATTTTTGAAACAATCGCGACGACAGCTTATCGTGCTTCTATTGACCTTGCAAAAGAAAAGGGAAGCTTCCCATTCTTAGTAGGAAAAACAGATGAGGAAACACATGAACTTCGAACACGCTTTATTAACACAGGCTATATGAAGGATATGCCTGAAGATATTCGACAGGGCGTATTGGAGCATGGAATCCGAAACTCTCACCTGCTAACGGTAGCACCAACTGGCTCTACAGGAACTATGGTCGGCGTTGCAACGGGGCTTGAACCATACTTTTCCTTCTCTTACTTCAGAAGCGGTCGTCTAGGGAAGTTTATAGAAGTGAAGGCTGAAATCGTTCAAGAATTCTTAGACGAAAACCCAGACCAGGATCCGAACAACTTACCTGATTGGTTTGTAACAGCTATGGAGCTAGCTCCAGAGTCTCACGCGGATACACAATGTGTGATTCAACGTTGGGTAGACAGTTCAATTTCTAAGACCGTAAACGCACCAAAAGGTTATAGTGTAGAACAAGTAGAGAATGTTTATCAGCGTCTCTATCGCGGTGGTGCAAAAGGTGGTACGGTTTACGTTGATGGAAGCCGTGATGCACAAGTGTTAACACTGAAGGCTGAAGAAAATGGTGTGGAAGAACAACAAGAACTTTTTGAAGATGAAAAGCCAAAAGTGGTATTAATGGATACCGTTCATGAACTTGATAAAACCGATGTCACAATCGGTTCCGAAGTAGGAAACACTTGCCCAGTATGTCGTGAAGGTAAAATTCAAGACGTAGGTGGATGTAACACATGCACGAACTGTGGCGCTCAATTAAAATGTGGTTTATAAGAAAGAAAATGTCCAAGAGAAATCTTGGGCATTTTTTATTTATTATTGCTACTTAGGTTGCTTGCGCTTTTCTTCTAACATACATTACCAGCAAACACTCCTATAACTTGGTCATACTAAGCGCAAAAGGAGTGTTTGTGAATGAAGGCATTTGAGCCGAATTTAGTATATATTGAACCTCGTGCCATGGAATATCCTTTGGCACAGGAGTTATATGAACGTTTTCAAAACCAGGGAATCGAAATCCGTGAGACAACGTCACACAATCAAGTACGTGGCATCCCTGGAAACACAGAAATGCGACAGTATGCCAACGCGAAAAATACGTTAGTAATTGGTGTGCGTAAAACCCTGAAATTTGATACGTCAAAACCTTCTGCGGAATATGCAATCCCCCTTGCGACAGGGTGCATGGGTCACTGTCATTATTGCTACCTTCAAACGACACTAGGGAAAAAACCATATATCAGAACCTATGTGAATTTAGAAGAGATTTTCGATCAATCCGTTCAGTATATAAAAGAACGTGCTCCGGAACCAACTCGTTTTGAAGCGGCATGTACATCAGACATTGTAGGAATTGATCACATTACCCACTCTTTAAAAAAGACAATTGAATTTATGGGTGACCAAAAACATGGTCGATTGCGTTTTGTGACCAAATATCACCACGTGGATCATCTACTTGATGCTCAACATAATGGCCATACTCGCTTTCGTTTCAGCATCAATGCAGATTATGTGATCAAGCATTTTGAGCCAGGAACATCGCCTCTTAAAAAACGTCTGGAAGCTGCACGAAAAGTAGCTGATGCCGGGTATCCGTTAGGGTTTATCGTGGCTCCTATTTATATCTATGATGACAATTGGAAAGAAGGATACTATAACTTGTTCTCTAACCTTTATGAAGAAATGAAAGGGTCCTCCGTAGACGAAGAAGATCTAACCTTTGAATTAATTCAACATCGATTTACGAAACCGGCGAAAAAGGTAATCCTCCAACGTTATCCGAAGTCCAAGCTGGAAATGGATGAAGAAGAGCGTAAGTATCGAGGTGGCAAATATGGAATAGGGAAGTATGTCTATCCAAAGGAAACACAAGAGGATATGAAAGCAACCATGGAAGCTTATATAGGAGAATTTTTTCCGAATAGTAAGATCTCTTACTTTACGTAATCATCTTGTCAGCATTTCCAATCTAGTGTATCATTCTTTACAGTTAGAAATTTTGGTCGGCAGAATTGGAGGATTGTCATGCCAACACCAAGTATGGAAGATTACATCGAACAAATATACATGCTAATTGAAGATAAAGGATATGCTCGGGTGTCGGACATCGCAGAGAACCTTCAGGTACATCCTTCATCTGTAACGAAAATGGTACAAAAATTGGATCGCGATCAATATTTAAATTACGAGAAGTATCGAGGCTTAATCCTAACGGCTAAAGGCAAAAAAATCGGTAAACGTTTAGTTTATCGACATGAGCTACTCGAACAATTCTTAAACATAATTGGCGTAGACAAAGAAAACATTTACGAAGATGTTGAAGGCATTGAGCACCATTTAAGCTGGAATTCCATCGACCGCATTGGCGACCTTGTTCAGTTTTTCGAACAGAACGAAAACTGCGTAGAAGGTTTACGCAAAGTCCAACAAGCAAACGAAGAGCAAACGAAAGAATAACACTTGGCTATTGAGCCAAGTGTTTTTTATATTCTCTAAATCCAATCAAAATACCTTGTCCTTGTTCTACCTACTCAATTCCCACACTATAGATAAAAGTAAATGCCATTCATAATTGGGGGAGCTGCTTGTGAAAATTGATGGGGTTTTTTCGGGTGGTGGCGTAAAGGCAATTGCTTTTATTGGAGCACTTGAAGTGGTTGAAAAGAAAGGGTATCAGTTTGAACGAGTAGCTGGAACTTCTGCAGGTGCTATTATGGCTTCATTCATTGCAGCTGGATACAACAGTGATGAAATCCAAGAACTATTTGAAGAACTCCAATTAAATAAATTACTTGACCCTCCAAAACTTGTAGATTGGTTGCCTTTTACAAAATGGTTATCTCTCTATTTCCGTATGGGAATTTATAAAGGGAAGAAGCTAGAGGATTGGATCGAACAAAAGCTGAATCAAAAAGGTGTTCGCACATTTAGCGACCTTCCAAAAGATAGTTTAAAAGTTATCGTATCGGATTTGACGTTAGGGAGGTTAGTTGTGCTTCCAGATGATTTGAAGCGGTTGTATGGGCTTAAACCCAGGGAGTTTTCAGTAGCTAGAGCCGTAAGAATGAGCGCAGGGCTTCCGTACTTTTTTATACCGGAAAAAATTCAGGGAGAGAAAGAACGTCAAAAAAGCATTATTGTCGATGGTGGACTGCTAAGTAATTTTCCTATTTGGGTATTCACCTCAGATTTGGAAAGAAGAAAACGTCCGATTCTTGGCATGAAATTAAGTAATTCTGCAGACAACATCCCTCCTCGGGTCATCAAAAATGCAATCGACATGTTCCAGGCATTATTTATAACGATGAAACAAGCGCATGATGCACGTTACGTATCTAAGGCGGATGCAGTGGATATTATTTTTATTCCAGTTGAAAAAGTTGGGACAACAGATTTTGATATGAGTGAAAAGGATCGAGAAGGATTGATCAAGCTTGGAAGGGAGCATGCAGAAGAGTTTTTGAAAAAGTGGAAAGGATAAAAAATCGAGCCTCATAAAGAGGCTCGATTTTTCTTTTTGCTCTTGTTGCCCTCAATAACACGAAGTTGAGGTGAGTCTTTTTTAACCTGTTTTTGCTTAGCTGTAACCTTTGATTTAATGGTAGAAGGCTTCATCTTACTGGAAAACTTAGAAGACTGCGTTTGGCTATATTTCTTTTTAGACTGACGAACTGCTTGACGATAGCGTTTCATTTCATCTGAGTTTCCACCGTTTCGTCTAGAAAGAAAGAAGTAAACAGCACCTACAATAAGTACAGCAAAAGCAGCTCCAATAAGTAGTTCTGTAAACAAGCTTGTCGTATCTGTGAAAAGCTTATAGCCAAACCCAATAATACCTAACCCGACAATGGCATAAATAAGAGGCTTTGCCACTCTGTTAAACAACAGCATTTCCTCCCTTCAGCGTTTCCATCTCCTTAAGAGATTACCTTACTACCTTGTATACCACTTTTTCCTTCATTTTTATCATTTTCAAGCACTTTTTTGAAAGAATGTATGGCAACATCGACTTGATCGTCTTTTGGTTCCTTTGTTGTAAGCAGTTGTAACCATAGGCCAGGGTAACCAAGAACCTTAAGGAATGGTACGTTTCTCACTTTGTTTGTTAATTGTAAAACTTCAAAAGAAATCCCAATTACAAAAGGAAGTAGCAAGATGCGGTTCACCATTCTCCACCAAAGTGGGTCTATTGCTACAAACGGCAGTAAATAAATGAATAAACCGACAAATACAGTAAATAGAATGAAACTTGATCCACAGCGATAATGAAGACGAGAGTGTTTTTGAACATCTTCAACCGTTAAATCAGCGCCATTTTCATAAGCGTTAATCACTTTGTGCTCTGCTCCGTGATATTGGAATACCCGTCTAATGAGTGGGGTTAGCGATATAATATATATATATGCTAAAAGCAGCACAAATTTGATGAGACCTTCGAGTAAAACTTGGCCCGTTTTACCGGGAACGATAGGTTCAAAAAACGAAGCTACTAAAGCTGGGGTTAACGTGAAAATGAGTTTACCAAATAGAAATGATAAAACTCCGACAGCCCCAATTCCAATTACCATTGCGAGTTTAGATGTTTCTTCTTCACTTTGAATCTGATCATCATCTGCTGGGTCAACATCGTAGCGTTCACTTGAGAAGTTTAGGTGTTTGGTTCCGTTTGCACTTGCTTCTACAAGGGCTACTAACCCACGAAGAAAAGGGATCTTCTTTAAACGGTTTGCTATTTTAGATTGTTTCCGTTCTACTTCAAAATATTCAATGGAGTCATCTTTACGTCTTACAGCGGTCACATAACTTTTTTGCCCTGCAAACATAACTCCTTCAACGACAGCCTGACCACCATAGGCAGGTTGCTTGTGTTCGCTCATATTTTCCACCATCCTCGGATGTTCAATCTTTGATTTTCCTCTATTTTACTAGAAATAGCTCTCTTCCTCTAGTCCCTGGAGAGAAAAAGCATGGAATATCCCATTTTTGGCTATCCTAACAAACGGAGGTGACGGAAATGGAGCAAGAACAAAACAAAGGTGAAGAACAAAATAAAGAATTAGAACAAAATCAACAGGAACAGCCTGTACCTGTTTTCTCAAAAGCATTGGTGATTGGCTTTGTCGGAGGGATTCTATGGAGTTTTGTTGGATCCATTGCGTATGTGCTAAATTTTAGTTCAGTTTCGGCAGCGACATTTGTGTTACGATCCTGGATTCAAACAGACTGGACAAGTGGTTGGATAGGAGAATTCATTGGTATTTTAGCAGTTGGTCTACTTTCTTTAGGGACGGCTATTATCTACTTTTCCCTTTTAAAGAAAGCTAAGGGATTAGCACCTGCTATTTTATTTGGTGTAGCCTTATGGTTTTTAATTTTTTACTTATTTAATCCAGTATTTTCAGCTGTACCAGAATTCGACCAATTTGAGAGTGATACGATCGTTACAACATTATGTCTCTTTATATTATATGGAACATTTGTAGGGTATTCCATCTCGTATGAGTACTTGGAAAACAATCAATCCAGCCAAAACGCTCCCAACTAATCTCGATATTGTGTTATCCTAAAAAAGTGTCGGAAAATTCCCGCCTATTCACATAGAGGGAGATGAATTATGAAGAGATTATTACTATTAAATGGACCCAATTTGAACCTGTTAGGGACCCGAGAGCCTGGAGTTTACGGTCAAAAAACGTTGGCTGATATTGAACATGAAGTTGAGACAACACTTAAAGAGAATGGTTGGGAGTTTGATGCATTTCAATCAAATCATGAAGGTGACCTGATTGATGCCATTCATGAATCCCGATACGAGACAACGGGCATTATTTTTAATCCAGGAGCTTATACACATACGAGCATAGCGCTGCGAGATGCGATTGCGAGTATTGATGTTCCTGTGATTGAAGTACATATTTCCAATGTTCATAAACGAGAATCATTTCGCCATACGTCGCTGATTTCCCCTGTAACATGGGGACAAATCGTGGGTATGGGAACCGTTGGGTACACATTGGCAGCACAAGCCTTTATCGATCATTTTAGGGAGGAGAATGAGGATGGAGAAAGTAACGAAACTACGTAAGAGTTTAAAGGATCAAGATCTTGATGCTTTATTAATTACAAATGGAAAAAATCGTCGTTACATGACAGAGTTTACAGGAACAGCAGGGGTTGTTCTCATTACACAAGAGGACGCGCTATTTATTACGGATTTCCGTTATATGGAACAAGCGAATGAGGAAGCAAAAGGCTTTGACATCGTGCAGCACACAACTCCGATTCATGAGGAAGTGGCAAGCCAGGCGAAGCGTCTTGGTGTAAAGCGCCTCGGTTTTGAGAAGCAAGATGTTACATTCGGTTTATATGAAACGTATAACCAAGTTGTTGAGGCAGAGCTTGTCCCAACGTCAGGAATCGTTGAAAAATTACGCTTGATTAAAAATGATGATGAGATTAAGATATTAAAGGAAGCAACTGAGATTGCGGATGCGGCATTTGACCATATCCTTTCTTACATAAAGCCAGGTGTAAAAGAAATCGATGTGTCTAATGAGTTAGAATTTTTCATGAGAAAGCAAGGAGCAACTTCTTCATCTTTTGATATTATTGTAGCTTCAGGCTATCGCGCTGCGCTTCCACATGGCGTTGCATCTGATAAAACAATCCAATCTGGTGAGCTCGTAACACTGGATTTTGGTGCTCTTTACAAAGGGTATTGCTCAGACATTACACGTACAGTTGCAGTTGGGGAGATTAGCGATGAACTTCGTGAAATCTACGACACCGTTTTAGCAGCTCAAGAACGTGGAATGAAAGGATTGAAAGCTGGTATTACAGCAAAAGAAGCTGATGATTTAACCCGTGATTATATTAAGGAAAAAGGATATGGCGAATACTTTGGCCATTCGACTGGTCACGGAATTGGACTTGATGTTCACGAAGGACCTGCGTTATCTTTCCGCTCCCAACAAACATTAGAGTCTGGGATGGTTGTAACGGTAGAGCCAGGTATTTATGTACCTAATGTAGGTGGCTGTCGTATTGAAGATGATACCGTTGTAACAGAAAACGGGAATGAGCGCTTAAGTCACTCTACAAAAGAGCTCATTACTTTATAAAAGCGCGTTAAGAAGGAGGAAATAAAATGGTTTCAGTAAACGATTTTAAAACAGGATTAACAATTGAAGTAGACAATGGAATTTGGCAAGTTATAGACTTCCAACACGTAAAACCAGGTAAAGGCGCTGCGTTCGTGCGTTCTAAACTTCGTAACTTACGCACAGGTGCGATCCAGGAAAAAACATTCCGTGCTGGTGAGAAAGTGAACAAAGCTCACATTGAAAACCGCAAAATGCAGTACCTTTATGCAGCAGATAATGTACATGCGTTCATGGACCATGACACATATGAGCAGGTTGAACTTCAAACAGACCAGATCGAAAACGAATTGAATTACCTGAAAGAAAACATGGAAATCCAAATTCAGTTCTACGAGGGTGAAACAATCGGTGTTGAACTTCCAAACAACGTTGAGCTACAAGTAACGGAAACTGAACCAGGTATCAAAGGTGACACAGCAAGCGGTGGTACAAAACCAGCAACGCTTGAAACAGGCCTTATCGTACAAGTTCCTTTCTTCATTAACGAAGGAGACGTACTTGTGATCAGCACAGCTGACGGTAAATATGTGTCTCGTTCTAACAACTAAATTTGATTTTGCTGACTGCCTCAAGCGAATGCTTGGGGCAGTTTTTTGTTTGGGATCCGAGCGAAAGCCTCGTCAACCCGAGGGAAAACAGCATCAACCCGAGCGAAAGCAACCCCATCCAAGAATAAGCCCTCAGTCTCCCCAACACCCTAAGTCCCCACCCAAAAATCAATCTCCCAAAAACTCTATCACAGAATCCTAAATCGGTCATAATCTGGTCAAGCTCGCATAGATTTACAGTAAAAGCTAGGTAGACTGTGAGGGTTTAGTATGGATGAAATTCTAAGAATTCTACCACCGCATATAGAAGATGAAATCCGAAAGATTCCAGACACGGATCTCATTCAACTTCAAGAAATTCGCTATCGCATCAATCGTCCCTTAGAACTTATTTTTGATCATAAGTATGAATGCTTAACGCATGTTATCCCAACTGCTCAAGATGGTCAGTTTTTGCTAAACAAGCTAGGTGATCATTCCATCTATAGATTAGAGGACGAGCTTCGAGAAGGATATATCACGATAGCTGGCGGACATCGCGTTGGGCTTTCTGGAAAAGTGAACACAGACCAAGGAACCGTCAAAGCAATCCGTCACATCTCTTCTTACAACATACGAATAGCAAAAGAAAAAATAGGCGTCGCTACATCATTAGTAGAACAACTTTACCAAAACGACGATTATCAAAACACACTCATAATCGGACCACCTCAAACAGGGAAGACGACTCTCCTTAGGGATATGGCTCGCATAATGAGCCAAGGGGACCAAAACCATCCATCTAAAAAAGTCGCTATTATTGATGAACGTTCCGAGATCGCGGGGTGCATAAAAGGTGTACCGCAGCATCAAGTAGGCATGAGGACAGATGTTATGGATGCTTGTCCTAAAGCAGAAGGCATGATGATGATGATTCGCTCCATGTCCCCCGAGATTTTAATCGTAGATGAAATCGGAAGTGAAGCGGATGTAAAAGCCATTATGGAAGCTGTCTATGCCGGGGTTACCATCATATCGACAGTACATGGTGATCGTTATGAGGCTATCAAGCAACGCCCTTCCTTAGCCAAACTCTTTCATCAAAAGGTTTTCAAAAGGCTCGTCGTACTGGAACGAACCTCAACCCCAGGAGCTGTTCAGTCACTATTAGACGGGGATGGCCAAATACTTCAATCGAAAAAGAGGTGCGTAACCTATGAAGTGGATCGGAGCTCTTCTCCTACTTTGCGCTACAACGTGGGGAGGATATGAATTCGCCCGAAAATTAAACAACCGCCCGAAACAAATTCGTGAGTTAAAAAATGCATTACAAGTCTTAGAAGCTGAAATTTTATTTGGCCAAGCACCGATAAAGGAAGCTTGTGAAAAGGTAGCAAATCAGGTGCCAGCACCCTTATCTTGGTTCTTTAAAGAATTCAGTGAGCAACTTGGCCATTGTGGATCATCCCTTTACGAAGTTTGGGAGGATCGCCTTCAACAGTATTGGCCGATGAGTGCTTTGGGTGATGGAGAGAAGGAAGTCATGAGGCAATTTGGTCAGACGCTAGGCCAGCATGACTTCACCGGACAGCAAAAGCATATCCGCCTTGCCCTATCACACCTTGAAAGAGAACTTGAAGATGCACTAGAACAACAACAACGTTATAGCAAAATGGTGAAGAGTTTAGGTTTTCTTACGGGATTATTGCTTATATTGCTTTTTATCTAATGGTGAAAGGAGAACACGGAATGTTAGGTGATGCATATATCTTATTTCAAATTGCAGGCATTGGAATCGTCGTAGCTATGATCCATACAGTGTTAAAACAAATGGGGAAAGAAGACATTGCGCATTGGGCGACACTAGTTGGGTTTATCCTGGTTCTATTTATTGTCATGAACGGACTACAGGATCTATTCCAACAGATTAAATCAGTCTTTTTATTTCAAGGTTAGGGAGGGATAGAGATGGAAATATTCCAGATCGTCTCCTTTGCCCTGGTGGCGAGCTTGCTCGTGATCATTTTGAAAGATCAAAAGTCTTCCATTGCCTTCTTTATCATTTTATTTACCGGGATCGTCATTTTCCTTGTTCTCATTCAGCAAATTGCTCAAGTGTTTACCCTTCTTGAATACATTGCACAACGAGCAAATGTAAATGGCATGTATGTAGAAACCATCTTAAAAATTATCGGGATTGCCTATATCGCTGAATTTGGAGCTCAGATCACTAGGGATGCGGGATTAGGATCCATAGCATCCAAAATCGAACTCGCAGGAAAAGTGCTCATCCTTGTTTTAGCCGTACCGATTTTAACAGCTGTAATCGAAACCATTCTTGGATTTATACCAGCGTAGTTTAAGAAGAAAGGAGCTCCGGATGCATGAAACGAATGCTTAAAGTTCTTGTTATGGCACTAATCGTATTGATATACACGATCTCTCATGTTGGACAGGTTCATGCACAAACATCTGGGGCAAAAGGGACAAGCACTCCTTTAAAAGATATATCTTTTACGGAAATTAATCAGTACTGGAATAAAGTTGTAGATGAATACGGTGGCTATCTTCCTGAAGTAAGAAAAGGGAGCTTTATGGAATTCGTGGAGCATTCAGACTCTGTTTCAATCAAATCATGGATCATGGGATTGGGCAAATATCTATTATATGAATTTATTATGAATGGAAAGCTGTTAGGCACGCTAATGTTTCTTACATTATTCTGTATGATTCTCCAATCGTTACAAAATGCCTTTGAAAATCAGGCGATTAGTAAAGTTGCCTATGCTGTTGTTTATCTCGTTCTAATCGTGATTGCACTCAACAGTTTTCATCTAGCGGTTTCCTATGCAAAAGATGCCGTAGAAATGATGAGTTCCTTCATGATTGCCTTGCTTCCATTAATGCTTGGCCTAATGGCTACTTTCGGTAACTTAATGTCGGTATCATTTTTTCATCCTGTCATTGTCTTCTTAATTCACACGAGTGGATTACTCGTTTCAAATATTATCTTTCCTTTGTTCTTTTTGTCAGCACTGCTTTCGATTGTGAGTTCCATTAATGATCAATATAAAGTGACACAGCTAGCACAATTGCTAAGAAATGCTGGACTTGGGCTCATAGGTGTTTTTCTCACTATTTTCCTTGGAGTCATTTCCGTTCAGGGAGCTTCCTCGGCCATTGCTGATGGAGTAGCTATGAAAACCGCAAAGTTCGTAACAGGAAACTTTGTACCAGTAGTGGGGCGAATGTTTACAGATGCAACGGATACCGTGTTAAGCGCATCGCTACTATTAAAAAATACAGTGGGAATTGTCGGCGTTATTATTATTTTAGCCTTAGCGTTATTCCCAGCTATTAAAGTTTTAGCGGTAGCGATTATATATAAATTTGCAGCAGCTATTTTACAACCTATTGGAGGTGGGGCCGTCATTCAATCGATGGAGACGATTAGTAGGCACATTTTGTTAGTGTTTGCTGCGCTCCTAGTTGTCACGTTTATGTTTTTCTTAGCCATAGTTATTTTGGTGGCAGCAAGTAATGTCACGATGATGATTCGATAGGAGGGAGTTGGAATGAGCTACATAACAGAATGGGTTACCCAAATCATATTATTTTTACTACTAGCACTCATCATAGATTTGATCCTCCCAACTTCGTCCTTACGCAAGTACATCAAACTGGTGGTTGGATTGTTGTTAATTCTTATCTTTTTACAACCAATCTTTCATCTATTTGAAGTTGATGTGGACACGTTTTTTGCCCAAGAAATGTCCAAATGGAACGATCAAGCACAAGTCGAAACGATGGAAAATTTAATAGAAGATAAGAAAAAAGAAATACAAGCCTCCCAACGTGCATATATTTTAGAACAGATGGCTGTCCAATTGAAAAAACAGGCGAAGGAGGAGTTGTTGAGTGAGTATGGTGTAGAGATTCAAAACTTTTCCTTCCAATTCCAGGATGAACAAAACATGAGCTTAGACACCTTGAAACAATTGACGGTGGTTTTGTCAGAATCAGAAAAGGCATCGAATTCTTCTTCATCTGTAGAGGAGGTGGTGATTGATTTAGATCAGCCACCGAAAGAAGATGAAGAGAATTCAAAAGCAAAACAAAAGATTAAAACCTTTTTAGCTTCTACCTGGCAACTCCCTGAAGAACAGCTAATTATACAGTGGGAAGGAGGGGTTAAATGAAGAACAATCCATTGGACAAAGTTGCTTCTATGCTAAAACTAAAATCCGAGGATGGCAAAAAGCCTACCAAAATGGCTTATGTATTACTCGTTGCCCTATTCGGTTTGCTCATTCTCATCGTAAGTGACTTTTTCACAAAAGAATCTACGCAAAGTGAGGGCTTCACACCACAAGAGCAAAATCCTCCTGCTGAACAAGAGCAAGAAACATTCCTTCAAAAGGATAAAGCAGTGGATGATGCGATTATGGCTGAAGTTGAAACACACTATGAGAAAGAATTAAGTAAGTTGCTCGAGAGGATCAAAGGGGTTTCAGAAGTTGATGTTATGGTCAACCTGGAATCTACTGAAATCAAAGTCTATGAAAAAAATACAACCATGGGAAAACAAATTACAGATGAAACAGATAAAAATGGTGGGGAGCGAAAGATTGAGGACCTCACAAAAGACCAGCAAGTTGTACTAACCCGAAAAGGTGACCAGGAAGTCCCTCTACTCATTCAAACGAAGAAGCCAAAGGTTAGCGGGGTGCTTGTGGTAGCTAAAGGGGTTGATCATATGGAAGTAAAGAAATGGGTCATGGAAGCAGTATCAAAAGGGTTGGATGTACCAACTCATAGAATTTCGGTAATGCCGAAAAAATAAGGAGGAAATTTAAATGATGTTGAAAAAACAAACGGTATGGTTGCTTACAATGCTTAGTTTAATGATTGTGTTGAGTGTGTATTACATGACTTCACCAGATGAAGGGGAAGTTGCTTTCGTTGATGAGAATGAACAGAATCAAGCTGAAAATGTAAACTCAAATACGGACAATGGAACAATGACGAATGGGTCTGTTGATTCAGAAGGAAAACAAGAAGTAACGTCTAGCCTTACTTCAGATCAGTGGTTTACGGCTGCACGTTTAACAATTGAACAGCATCGTTCAGAACGTAAAGAGTACCTTCAAGAAGTGATGGCTTCAGGAGATGTATCGGCTGAGGAAGTAAATAATGCCATGAACGAAATTAATCAACTACAAGAATATAGCAATAAAGAAACACTTTTAGAGCAAACCATTGCAGCTAAAGCGGAATATCGAGATGTACTAGTAAGGGCTGAAGATGGTCAAGTTCGCGTAACGGTTAAAGCGGATGAGCTTTCTAAGGCAGACACAGTCGAAATTATGCAACTCGTGTACAATGAGTTTGGTGAAACAAATGTGATGGTTAACTTCCAACCATAAGAGGGAAATCAATAGAAATAAAATTAAAATCCTACCACGCTTTAAAGGTGGTAGGATTTTTTGTGTATTTATTAAATTCTACTTCTTCTAAAGATTTTCCCTAACATTCTTGGTAAAAAGGATACAATACCAAAAACTTTACGTAGCAGTCTTGAAATAAGTCCCATGTTAGTTGCCTCCTTGTTGTCCTTTTTATCTTAAAATATTTGTATAGAACTAGCGTTTAGCGATTTGTTTTGTTCAATTACCTTTGCTTTACTTTTCATATCACAAAGTATGATTTGTTAAACTCGATAGAGAATAAGAAGGAGAATAGAACTAGAATACCGAATTGATTAAAGTAAACGATTTCTAGTAGGTTGAAGTTTTTCATACCTTTATCGTAAAATGTTAAGAGGAGTTATTAGTACCAGTTATCAAAAAAGCATGTTCTATATAGAAAGGGTGCACACATTATGTTAAAAGTACAAGAAATTCGTGAACTCATTAAACTAATTGATGAATCTTCAATTGATGAGTTTACATATGAAAGCAACGGAACGACGGTTTCTATGAAAAAGCAAGGTGGAGAAGTTGTTCAACGTCCAGTAGTTGAAGCTCAACCAGTTGAACAGCCAAAACCACAACCGGAACAACCGAAAGCACCTGCTCAAGAGCCAGCTAAGGCTGAAGCACCAAAAGAAGAGTCAAAAGCTGAAGAAGCAGCGAAGGATTATGACCATGAAATTGTATCTCCAATGGTAGGTACATTCTATGAAGCATCTTCTCCAGAAGCTGATCCTTTTGTAAAAGTAGGGGACAAGGTAACAAGCGATTCGGTCGTTTGTATTGTAGAAGCCATGAAACTATTCAATGAAATTGAAGCAGAAGTAAGTGGAGAAATTGTTGAAATCTTAGTCGATAATGGGGAACTAGTTGAGTATGGTCAACCATTATTCCGAGTGAAGTCCGTGTAAGGGGTTGAAAACGTGATCAAGAAACTCTTAATTGCAAACCGAGGCGAGATTGCGGTCCGTATCATTCGCGCATGTAAAGAATTAGGGATCGAAACTGTCGCTGTTTATTCTGAAGCCGATAAAGAATCATTACACGTAAAATTAGCAGATGAAGCATACTGTATTGGTCCAAAATCAAGCAGTGAAAGCTACTTGAATTTTACGAACATTATGAGTGTAGCAACATTAACAGAAACTGATGCAATCCATCCTGGATATGGATTCCTTTCAGAAAATCCGGATTTTGCTGAGATCTGTGAAGAGTGCAATATTACGTTTGTTGGACCATCTGCTCATGCGATCCGTAAAATGGGAACAAAGGATGTTGCTCGTGATACGATGGAGGAAGCTGGAGTTCCAATTGTTCCAGGTTCTGATGGATTAATTGAAAGCGAAGATGATGCGAAAAGAATCGCTGAATCAATTGGGTATCCTGTCATTATCAAAGCAACAGCTGGTGGTGGCGGTAAAGGAATCCGTGTCGCTAGAACGGAAGAAGATTTAATTAAAGGCATTCGTGTTACACAAAAAGAAGCAGAAACAGCTTTCGGTAACCCAGGTGTTTATCTAGAGAAATTTATTGAAGATTTCAGACACGTGGAAATCCAAATTCTTGCTGATAACCATGGCAATGCGATTCACTTAGGTGAGCGTGATTGTTCTATACAACGTCGTTTACAGAAGTTAATTGAGGAAACACCATCTCCAGCCATTGACTCTGAACTACGTGAAGAGATGGGGCAAGCAGCTGTTAAAGCAGCTCAAGCAGTAAATTACTCTGGAGCCGGTACAGTCGAATTCATTTTCGATAAGAAACAGCGTAGATTCTACTTTATGGAAATGAATACTCGTATTCAGGTTGAACACCCTGTAACTGAAATGGTAACGGGCGTAGATCTCATTAAAGAAATGGTTCGAATTGCAAACAATGAAAAACTATCCTTCACACAAGATGAAATTAAGTTTGAAGGATGGTCTATTGAATGTCGTATTAACGCAGAGAATCCTAGTAAGAACTTCATGCCAACTCCAGGCCGTGTTGAAATGTACTTACCACCAGGTGGGTTTGGTGTACGAGTAGATTCTGCTGCATATCCAGGTTGGATGATTCCTCCTTATTATGATTCTATGGTGGCAAAACTCATTACGTATGGAAATACACGTGAAGAAGCGATGGATCGTATGAAACGAGCTCTTGATGAGTTTGTTATCGAAGGTCCAGGGGTTCATACTACAATTCCGTTTCACCGCAAGATGATGGAACATGAAGTATTTAGAAGTGGTGATTTTAACACGAATTTCCTCGATAATTATACTATAATGAAAGAGGAAGACTAAAAGGGAGTGACCGTCATGAGTGAAAATCATTTATTAAGTGTTGGTGAAGGGTCAAACTTAGGTGAAGTTGAGATTGCTCCGGAAGTGATTGAAGTCATCGCAGGTATTGCTGCTTCCGAAGTTGCCGGCGTCGCTGAAATGCGTGGAAACTTCGCAACAGGTGTAGCCGAGCGCTTAGGTAAGAAAAACCACGGTAAAGGTGTAAAGGTTGAATTAGCTGAAGATGGCATCGTCCTTGATATCTATGTCGTGATGGACTTTGGTATTTCCATTCCAAAAACAGCTCAAAAAATTCAAGATAATACACGTCAAGCCCTTAAGAATATGACTGCTCTTGAGATTAAAGAGATTAATGTTCATATTGTTGGGGTTCAAATGGATAAAGAAGAGGAAGAAGAAGAACTGCCAGAAGAATAATGAAGCCTATATTTAAGACCATAAAAGGGAATACTTTTATGGTCTTTTTATTCTATAGGAGGTTATGTCTAGCTCCAGCGCCCAGCAACGAATGGACTTGGGCCCACACGACGTGGGTCAGATGGACGTTGTCACAGGACGTGACGAACATAGTCGGTCATACTTCCTCCGTACGATAAGTCAACATCGATTCACTTCGTTCATCGTGTTTCCTTTACACGTTTAAGACATGAAATTTTAACAAAGAAGGAACTCGGCGTAGTTAAAATTTCTAGGTGAAAGTACCACGGCAACTAAGCTTCTGTCTGCGCCTGTTGGCTTGACAATCAGCAAGTTTGGTTAATCGTACTACGGGCTCAGTCCAGTCCCTTCGTTGCTAAACGGGCGCTTGCGCTTTTCCATATCATTTTTTCCTTAACTTTCTTTACAGATTCGCTTATAATAGAAATTTGCTTTGATAACATGTTTTACGTATTAAAATCGATGTATTTATACCTAGAACGTGTTATGATTCTAACGGAATGAAACGTACAGGGTACGATGAATAAAGGAGAATGGAAAATGAATCGTCACACAGCAAGAGAGAAAGCTTTTCAGGCAATTTTTCAAATGGATATCAATGAAATGACTGCAGAGGAAGCGATTCAAAATGTAACAGAGGACGAGCCTGTTCATGATACATTTTTGAATCAACTTGTGATAGGTGTTGTAGACAATCGTGATGCCATTGATCAAAAGATTTCAGATCACCTTGAAAAATGGTCTTTCGAACGAATTGCTTCTGTAGAAAAAACATTGCTACGATTAGCTACGTATGAATTAACCTATGAGGAAGAAATTCCAGAAAAGGTTACGTTAAACGAAGCCATCGAGTTAGCCAAGGCATTCGGGGATGACAAGTCTGGAAGCTTTATTAATGGAGTTCTTAAAAAAATGCTTAAATAATGAAAAGGGGAGAGGAGTAAAATGTCAGCAGAAATCATCTATGGTCGTGAACTTTCGAACAACATCCGAGAACGTATGACAGATGAAGTTGCAGAGTTAAAGAAGCTTGATGTAATACCTCAATTAACGGTTGTAATTGTAGGAAATGATCCAGCTTCTCTTTCCTATGTAAGAGGGAAAGAAAAAGCGTCTAACAGTATTGGCATGGACTCTAACTTAATTGAACTACCTGAGAATACAACCCAGGAGAAATTATTGGAATTAATTCATGAATTAAATGTTGATCCATCCATTCATGGTATTCTGGTGCAATTACCTCTTCCTGACCACATAAATGAAGATGTGGTTATCGAGACAATTACCCCAGAAAAAGATGTGGACGGCTTCCACCCAGTAAATATTGGACGTATGATGGCAGAGAAGGACACATTTCTACCATGTACCCCACTCGGCATTTTAACGATGTTGAAAGAGAAAAATATTAAAATCGAAGGTAAACATGCCGTTGTGCTAGGCCGTAGTCGTATCGTTGGTAAACCAATTGGCCAAATCTTGTTAAATGAAAACGCTACTGTGACGTATTGTCATTCTCGAACGCACAATCTCAAAGAAATGACAAAACAAGCAGATATTTTAATTGTGGCTGTTGGGAAGCCTGGTTTTGTTACAGGCGACTACGTAAAAGAAGGTGCAACCGTTATTGATGTTGGAATCAACCGCATTGAAGATGGATCTCTTACTGGAGATGTAGATTTTGAATCAGCTAAGGAGCGTGCGGCATACATAACTCCAGTTCCTAGAGGTGTTGGGCCAATGACGATTACCATGCTTTTACAAAACACAATTAAAGCAGCTAGACAGCTTAATGAAATCTCACAAAGGAGTTCATAACGGTGCAAGACCGATATTTAACTGTTTCAGCTTTAACTAAATACATTAAACGAAAATTTGAGAGTGATCCTCATTTAAAAGAAGTATTTCTTAGAGGGGAAATATCGAATTTTAAGCATCATAGCCGTGGTCATATGTATCTAACAATCAAAGATGATAAGTCACGAGTCAATGCTGTTATGTTTGCAGGCTACAATCGTTATATGAAGTTCACACCTGAGAACGGAATGAATGTGTTAATTCGCGGTGAAATCGGGGTCTATGAACCTCATGGTCAATACCAGCTTTATATACATCAAATGGAACCAGACGGGCTTGGAGCTCTTTATTTAGCATATGAAGAACTGAAGAAAAAGCTAACGACTGAGGGATTATTTGATGATCATCTGAAGAAGCCACTACCATCTTACCCTCGTTCTATCGCCGTTTTAACCTCTCCAACTGGAGCAGCTGTTCGTGATATTTTAACAACGATTGATCGACGCTATCCAAATGTACGTGTAACCGTGTTCCCTGTTCTCGTTCAGGGTCAAAACGCTAAGACATCGATCGTTCAGGCCATTGAAAAAGTGAATGAACTAAACGATTACGATGTTATGATCGTTGGACGTGGAGGTGGCTCAATTGAAGAGCTTTGGGCGTTTAACGAAGAAGTTGTAGCAAGAGCCATTGCTGCATCTGATATCCCTATTATTTCTGCGGTCGGACACGAAACAGACTTCACAATTAGTGATTTTGTAGCTGACTATAGAGCACCAACCCCAACAGGTGCTGCAGAAGTAGCCGTACCATCTCAGGCTGAAGTTGCAGAACGGATTCAAAACCTAAGACGTCGTGTACAAAACGTTATGGATGTTCAGATGAACCAGGCTAAAGAAAAACTGGCTCAAAAACAAAAATCATACGCTTTTCGTTATCCTGAACAACTGATGCGTCAAAAAGAACAAGAGCTTGATCGGATGTATGACCAATTACAAAAAGCTTCTGTTCAATTTATGAATCAAAACCAGAATGATTTAACGAACATACAAAAACGTTTGCAACAACAACACCCTGAAAAATCTTTACGATTGGCAAAACAGGAGCTAGTTCAAACAACGAAACGAATGAATCGTGCCATGCAGCAAGAAACGAAATCAAAAATGCAAACGTATCATGAACTGATTAGTAAATTGACATTGTTAAATCCATTGGAAACGATAAAACGTGGCTATGCGATTCCTTATTCTGAGCAAGGAACAGTCGTAAAATCCATTCGTGATGTTCAACCTGGTGATCCAATGCAGGTGAAAGTACAAGATGGTGTTTTAGATTGCCAAGTTTGGGGAATGGAAGAGGAGGATCAAAATGAGTGATAAAGAAGTCCAACAGGAAGAACTCAGTTTTGAAGAAGCAATGAAACAATTAGAAGAACTAGTAGATAAGCTTGAAGAGGGAGATGTACCTCTTGAAAAGGCAATTACTTATTATCAAGAAGGCATGAAGCTTTCGAAAATGTGTAATGATAAATTAATGCATGTGGAAAAACAAATGAAACAAATCATGAACGAACAAGGTGAATTTGAGTCTTTCTCTGTCCAGGGGGAAGAAGATAGTGACTAATACGTTAACGGATTATATCAGTGGTTACATGGACACGATTAATCAACAGTTAGAACAATTCGTCTACTCGCTACAAGTGCCTGAGCGCTTACGAGATTCGATGTTGTATTCCATTCAGGCAGGCGGAAAACGAATTCGCCCCATTTTACTTCTCATGGCTTGTGAAGCTTATGGAGGATCGCCTAACCGTGCCCTACCAGTAGGCTGTGCTGTAGAGATGGTACATACCTATTCGCTTATTCATGATGATTTGCCGGCTATGGATAATGATGATATCCGAAGAGGTATGCCAACTAATCATAAAAAATTTGATGATGCAACAGCTATTTTAGCAGGTGACGGTTTACTAACAGCTTCTTTTTTCGCTATTACGAATCATGACCTTTTGCAAGATGAAGAGAAAGTCTATCTTAGTAGGGAGCTTTCCAAGGCAAGTGGAGCAGAAGGTATGGTAGCTGGTCAAATGCTTGATATGGAAGCAGAAAACCAAGAATTGACTGTTGCAAAGCTTGAAGAGATCCATAAGCACAAAACAGGCGAGTTACTTCGTTTTTCAGCGGTTGCTGGAGCTTACGTTGGTGGAGCGAATCAAAGTCAATTACAATCCATTGAAAAATATGCAAGACATCTTGGCTTACTTTTTCAGGTACAGGATGACATTTTAGATGTAATTGGCGATGAAGAAGAGATGGGGAAACCTGTTGGTAGTGATGAAAACAATTCTAAAAGTACGTATCCTCAGCTTTTAGGGCTTCAAGGTGCCATTGATAAAAGGGACTACTATGCTAGTCAAGCAAAAGAAGCTTTGAAGGAAGCAGGCGTCGATAGTACGCTTTTAGAGGAATTTATTGACTACATTCAGCATCGAAAGAAATAATTGTTATTAGCTGTGGATTGAGGATGTCAGACGAATATGATATATTAGTAATATAAACAGGATGGTGCAGTATTCTAGTCGGCCCTCCGTTTCTGAAGGCGGGCCTAAAAATCCGCCAAAGGGCACATCGATGAAGTTCCTTGTGTTGGCTTGAGGCGCCCAGCCTTGGGTCGATGCTGGGAGTTAAGGTCGCAGGGCGATCCACAAAGGCATGTGGGCGTTGACCCTGCTTCCGCGGAGGCCCATATTTGTAGGAGGCTGTTCTCAAACGTCTGCTATGAAATGGGGTATGAACCTGTGAGATCGCTTTTGGGAAGATTAATCGGTCCACAGCGTAGCCTGCCTTGAGTGGCTCTGAGGGGATTATGGCTTTTAGGTGTTAGAGTAGATGGCCACTACAACGACACTTACCCGACCATATGAAATCAGCGCTGCAAAAGAGGCTAAGAAACGGCCAAAGGCTGCCGAGGAAATCTCCTAGACTGTTCGCATGGACACCTAAGAGGGATTATAGTGCGGACTAAGTGGCAATCCAGTCTAGTAACCGGTGACGGTGCTAAGGCAGATTTGAAGGGGAACCGCTGTCGTGGCAACACGCAGTATCTGCTTGGGAAAACCTACTGGACCTAAGCCGCAGTTTTTATCTTTTAGGTGACCATCCTGCTCGATACATAAACTATGATTGATATATATAGAGGTAATCCATGAAGACACAATTACAAAAGTCACTAAAATTTAGCTTGGGTATCGCCGTTATCACGTTCGTGTTAGCGGCTATTTTTTCAGTTATTTCTACATTTATATTAAATGATGTTTTCTATCTGGTTGGTATTATAATCGTATTTACGATTGTAATCATAGGGGTGCTTTTTGATATGCTTGGAATTGCAGCCACGGCGGCTGATGAAGTACCATTTCACGCCATGGCAGCAGAAAAAGTAAACGGTTCCAAAGAAGCTATTATTATTGTGCGCAATGCTGATCGATTTGCAAGTTTTTGTAATGACGTAATCGGGGATATAGCTGGTGTTATTAGTGGTACAGCTGCAGCCATTGTTGTTCTACGTATAGCACAGATTTTTGGACAATCAGATGGAAGCACTCTTCAGTTTGTCATTTCCGTTATTTTCACAAGTATTGTTGCTGCAGTCACAGTTGGAGGGAAAGCAATGGGGAAATACTTTGCTGTCCACTCTTCGACTGATATTATATTCTTCGCAGCACGTATTATTGCCCTTATTGAGAGAAAGCTTAATATTAATTTATTACCGAGGGAGAAGAAAACCTCCAGAAATTGATAATGAAGGCGAGTGATCCCGAATGGATCTAAACGAGATACAAGACCCGTCATTTTTAAAAGAATGCTCGAATGAAGAACTAGAAAAGTTAGCCTCTACTGTGAGAAACTTTTTAATTGAAAAGCTTTCTGTTACAGGTGGTCACTTAGGTGCCAACTTGGGAGTAGTCGAGTTAACGCTTGCTCTTCATAAAGTATTTAACAGCCCAGAGGACAAGTTTGTCTGGGATGTGGGTCATCAATCTTATATACACAAGATTTTAACAGGTCGTACAGGCCAATTTGATACACTGCGTCAATATCAGGGCCTTTGCGGCTTTCCAAAGCGCAATGAAAGTGAGCATGATGTATGGGAAACAGGACATAGCTCAACTTCATTATCAGCGGCTATGGGTATGGCGATTGCTCGTGATATGAAAGGTGAGGACAACTCCATTGTTCCCATTATAGGAGATGGAGCTCTCACAGGTGGTATGGCGCTTGAAGCGTTAAACCATATCGGAGACGAGAAGAAAAATGTAGTGGTTATTTTAAATGATAATGAAATGTCAATTGCTCACAATGTTGGTGCATTGCACAACGTATTAGGGCGCATGAGAAGTGCACATAAATATCACTGGATGAAAGATGAAATGGAATGGTTGCTCAAACGTATTCCAGCTGTAGGTGGACGTCTTGCAACGGTTGCTGAGCGTATGAAAGATAGCATGAAGTATTTCATGGTTCCTGGAATGTTCTTCGAAGAACTCGGGTTTACCTATTATGGACCGGTAGATGGGCATAACTTTGAGGATTTATTTGAAAACCTTGAGTATGCAAAGAAAACAGAAGGACCTGTACTCGTGCATGTTATGACGCAAAAAGGTAAAGGATATCACCCTGCTGAAACGGATCAAAAAGATAAGTGGCACGGTGTTGGTCCTTATAAGATTGAATCAGGTGAGAAAATCAAGGCAACAGATGCTCCTCCTGCTTGGAGTGATGTCATTAGTGAATCCTTACGTGTTATTGCACGTAAAGACAATCGACTTGCTGTCATTACACCTGCAATGATTCTTGGATCTAAGCTTGAAAAGTTTAAAGAAGAATTCCCAGACCGTTTATTTGATGTTGGGATTGCAGAACAGCATGCAACTACGTTATCTGCTGGCATGGCAACACAAGGTATGAAGCCATTTCTAGCGATATATTCAACGTTTTTACAACGTGGATATGACCAACTCGTTCACGATGTGTGCCGCCAAAACCTGAATGTGATGTTTGGTATTGACCGTGCAGGACTCGTTGGCGCAGATGGTGAAACGCACCAAGGCGTTTTCGATGTTGCCTTTTTACGTTCCTTACCAAACATGACGCTCATGATGCCTAAGGATGAAAATGAAGGCCAGCACATGGTTCAGACAGCAATGGAGTATGATGATGGTCCGATCGGAATTCGTTACCCAAGAGGTAATGGTTTAGGCGTAGAAATGGATAAAGAATTGAAGAGCATTCCTATTGGTTCTTGGGAAGTACTTAAAGAAGGTAAAGATGCAGCGATTTTAACGTTTGGTACAACAATCCCAATGGCTCTTGAAGCAAGTAAAGAACTTGAAAGCCAGGGCTTATCGGTTCGTGTCATTAATGCTCGATTTATTAAACCAATGGATGAAGCGATGCTACACGATCTAATGGACATGAATATGCCTATATTAACGATAGAAGAAGCCGTTCTTAAAGGTGGTTTTGGTAGTGGTGTTCTTGAATTCGCTGAAGAGAATAAGTGCCATAACCAGACGATTGAACGCATGGGTATCCCAGATCGTTATATCGAACATGGTAGCGTCAAAGAACTTTACAACGAAATCGGCCTGACAAAAGATGAGATCATGAAGCGTTTGAAACAGTTAATACCAGAAAAAAAGCAAAGGGCTTGAAGAGAAGATGCCAAAGAAAGTAAGACTTGATACCCTCCTCGTTGAACGAGGTTTAATTGAAACGAGAGAAAAGGCTAAACGAAGCATTATGGCTGGTTTAGTATTCTCAGAAAACATCAAGATGGACAAACCTGGTGTAAAGGTTGATGAAGCCATTCCACTTCATATTAAAGGAAAAGCTATTCCTTATGTGAGCCGAGGTGGGTTAAAGCTTGAAAAGGCGATTAAAACCTTTGACCTTTCTCTTGAGGGCAAAATTTTAATTGATATCGGATCCTCAACTGGAGGTTTTACCGATTGTGCTTTTCAAAATGGTGCCATTCAAAGTTACGCGATTGATGTCGGCTACAATCAACTGGATTGGAAGCTAAGGAATGATGAACGTGTAACCGTAATGGAACGCACAAACTTTCGTTATGTAACACCAGAGGATTTAACAGAAGGAACACCAAATGTTGCATCAATTGATGTTTCCTTCATTTCCTTAAAGCTAATCTTACCTGTACTTGCGACACTTATTGAAGAGGGTGGAGATGTAGTTGCCCTTATTAAGCCCCAATTTGAAGCGGGTAGAGAACAGGTTGGTAAAAAAGGGATTGTTCGGGATCCAAAAGTTCATAAACATGTACTGCAAAATATTTTAGATTTTGCAGTTGAAAAAGGGTTTTCTGTGGAAGAAGTTACGTATTCACCGATTACCGGGGGCGATGGTAATATTGAATTCTTGGCCCATTTACGATGGAGTGGGAAAGAAGGAATCTTAAACCCTGATGTCGAAGTGGAACGTATCGTACAAGAAGCTCACGAAGCCCATTCATAAACAATACCAGGAGGGGCTACATGGATATGTGGCCCCCTTTTTTATTCCTACATATTTATAAAACGTAAATGATGAAGTTAATCAAATACTGAATAAGGGAAGAAACGAGGGAGAGGCATGAACAAAGGACAACGGCATATCAAGATAAGAGAACTTATTGCTGAAAATGATATCGAAACACAAGATGAGTTAGTGGATCGACTCAAAAGCTTAGGCTACAATGTAACTCAAGCTACGGTTTCCCGTGATATTAAAGAACTCCATTTGGTTAAAGTGCCTATGGTAGATGGCAGATATAAGTATAGCCTACCAGCTGATCAGCGCTTTAACCCTTTTGAGAAACTAAAACGACTTATGATTGATGCATTTGTAAGAATTGATACAGCGGGTCATTTTATCGTTATGAAGACATTACCCGGAAATGCGAATGCGATCGGCGCATTAATTGATAATTTAGAATGGGATGAGATTTTAGGAACGATCTGTGGAGACGATACTTGTATGATCATTTGTCGTACAGAGGATGATTCGGTTCAAATTCGTGATCGATTCCTGGATATGCTCTAATCATTATATAAAGTTGAGGTGCTAGCTTGTGTTAGCTGAATTATCCATAAAGGATTTTGCAATTATTGATGAAGTGTCCATCACTTTTCGAGAAGGTTTAACAGTGCTTACAGGTGAAACGGGAGCAGGTAAATCCATCATTATTGATGCGATTCAACTGTTGGCTGGCGGCAGAGGTTCAGCTGAATTTGTACGATATGGGACGAAAAAGGCTGAAATTGAAGGTTTGTTTTTTATAGAGGATCATCAACATAAAGCTTATGATAAAGCGCAACTATTCGGTGTAGATATTGCTGAAGATGGGATGCTTGTTTTAAATCGTACAATAAGTTCCAATGGCAAAAGCATTTGTCGTGTAAATGGAAAATTGGTAACCCTTGCGATCCTAAAAGAATTTGGGCAATCATTAATTGATATACATACCCAACATGAGACCCAATCCTTAATGGATGTCGAGCGTCACATTGAATTATTGGACTTATATGATCGAAATCAAATCATACCAGCTAAAGATGACTATCAAGACTTATATAAAGAGTTCGAATCATTAAAAAAACGACATAAAGAATTAAGCGAAAACGAACAAGAAATGGCTCAGCGATTGGACTTATTGGAGTTCCAATACCAAGAACTCGAACAAGCTAATCTCCAGCCCGGAGAAGACGAACGCTTAACAGAAGAACGAAATCGTATGGCGAACTACGAAAAGATCTTCAAAGGCTTAAATGACTCCTATCACGCTTTGTATGGTGAACAAAAAGCATTAGATTGGTTGTCACATGCTTTATCATCTCTTGAAAGTGCAAAGGATTATGATGATGACATTGCCACTAAGGTTGAAGAACTCTCCAATCATTATTATCTTGTCGAAGAGCTCGCTCATTCTATGCGTAATCAGTTAGATACAATGGAATATAACGAAGATGAATTGAACTCCATTGAATCAAGGCTGAATGAAATCAATCGTTTGAAGAAAAAATATGGCGAAAGCGTTGATGACATCATTGAATATGCTTCCCGTATTGAAGATGAAATTGATCAAATTAAAAATAAAGACACGCATGTAGCCAAACTGGATCAAGAGATTAAGGGAAAAGCGGAGGATGTAGCATTAGAAGCTAAACACTTACATGATCTTCGCGTACAAGCCTCTAAAAGCCTTACAGATTCTATTCATGAGGAATTAAAGGATCTCTATTTAGATAAAGCAGCTTTTGGTGTGGATTTTCAAACAACAAATGGATCTGAAACGGATCCTTTAATTGACGGAAAACATGTCAAAGTTGGACCAAAAGGCTACGATATTGTGAAATTTATGATTACGACCAATCCAGGTGAACCGTTAAAAGACATTCATAAAGTAGCAAGTGGTGGTGAGTTATCTCGCTTCATGCTAGCTCTTAAACGGATCTTTTCTAAACACCAAGGTGTAACAAGTGTGATTTTTGATGAGGTCGATACAGGCGTCAGCGGACGTGTTGCGCAAGCTATGGCTGAAAAAATATATGGAATTTCAGCTTCCTCATCTCAAGTACTCTGTATTTCGCATTTACCCCAAGTAGCAGCGATGGCAGATACACATCTTTATATACGTAAAGAAGTAGAAGATGACCGCACAAAAACAATTGTCGATGAGCTGTCTGATGAACATAAAACAGAAGAACTAGCTCGTATGATTAGTGGTGCAGAAATGACAGACACTACAAAAGAACACGCCAAAGAACTTTTAACTCTGGCGGATAATACCAAAGAACAATACGCATAAAACTGCTGATTCAGCAGTTTTATTTTATGGAAAAAGATACATTAAATATACATGTTTGATTAAATCAACGCTTTTCAGATTATTCATGGAAATAACACTGCTAAATAGGAAATAGTCGCTTGTTTTTCTGTAGTTTGCAGGGTTTAATTTTGACGCAGGAAGGTCACATTAAAGAATACAAAGATAAATAAAAATTAGGTATGGGTTAGGAGCGAGGAGAGTGAACAGCTTGAATGTAACAGAAATATGCCGTAAGACAATAGGTATCTTGCTCCTATTAGTACTTCTCATTGCACCGTTTCTTAAGCCAGTACAAACGTATTTGTCCATCCCTAATGATATCACCCTGTTCAAAGGTCAAACACAAGAGCACATTCCCACATTAGCTTCAGGAACCATGAAAGTAAAAGCAGGAGACAAAATTGTTTCCCAACAAGCAAATGCATTAATGGGGAATGACGTTGGAGACAGTTCCGTTATTTATGAAATGGCCGGACTGCCTGTAAAAAAAGTCAATGTGAAAGTGTTAGATGACTTTAAGGTGATCCCTGGAGGACAATCAATAGGTGTTAAATTAAATACACTAGGTGTTCTCGTTGTAGGCCACCACTTGGTTCAAACAGAAACAGGTAATGTATCTCCAGGTGAAAAAGCAGAAATTAAAGTTGGAGATATGATCATTAAAATAAATGGTCAAGATATTAAAGAAATGAAGGAAGTAGCACCATTTGTAGAAGAAGCCGGTAAGGCAAATGAAGCATTAGATGTAACCGTAAAGCGTAATGACAAAACATTCGAAACAAAATTAACGCCAAAATACGATCAAAAAGATGAAAAATACCGTATTGGGCTTTATATCCGAGACTCAGCAGCAGGTATTGGAACGATGACGTTCTACCACCCTGAGTCAAAAAAATATGGTGCCCTTGGTCATGTTATCTCTGATATGGATACGAAAAAACCAATTGAGATTAACAAAGGCACAATTGTTCGATCGAACGTCACTTCTATTGATAAAGGAAGTAATGGTGTTCCGGGAGAGAAACACGCCCGATTTTCAAATCAATCGGATCGCATTGGATCCATCACCCGAAATAGTCCTTTTGGAATTTTCGGTGAGTTAGATAGTCGAATTGATAATGGGATCATGGATAAGCCAATGCCTATTGCATTATCCCATCAGGTAAAAGAAGGACCTGCGCAAATTCTAACCGTTGTGAACGGTGAAAAAGTTCAAAAATTCGATGTAGAAATCGTAACATCCGTTCCACAAAAGTTCCCAGCAACTAAAGGAATGATTGTAAAAATCACAGACCCTAAATTGCTAAAGCATACAGGTGGCATTGTACAAGGAATGAGTGGTAGCCCGATTATTCAAGATGGAAAAGTCATCGGCGCTGTAACTCACGTATTTGTTAACGATCCAACATCAGGTTATGGCGTTCACATTGAATGGATGCTAAACGAAGCAGGGATCAACATTTACGAAACAAAACGAAAAAAAGCAAGTTAACGGAAAAGACAGGCGGACCTGTCTTTTCTTTTTTTAGTGGCATCGCCTGAATATGAGTGGGGATCGCCTGAATCCAATACCAAATCGCCTGCACTAACTGTAAACACCCTGCAAATGACATAAAATCGCCTGAATCATCAAGATAAGCAACCGAAAATGTCATTAAACACACATATCTCGTCCCCATCACACATATAAATTCAACAATAGATCGCAAATGTCGTCACTTAATCCAATGAAATTTTCAGAAAAGAAAAATAATTGTAAACTTTTTGTTCTTTTCGTTGCCAAACATATCCATTGTGTTATAATGTACTAAAGATTTTTCGACAAATACATAATTCAACACGCTAAAAATGATGAAATATATCGAAATTCGGAGAAAACGTAAGCAAATAGAAGGAAATTAGAAAAAACTTAAACTTTTTCCAATAAAAAAAGGAATTTTAGAACTTGTGTCGAAATTTTATTGTGGAGAAGAAACGAGACGAAATTGTTAAGAGGAGGAACTATCGTGGAGAAGATTAAAGTTTGCTTGGCTGATGACAACAGAGAATTGGTGCATATGCTTGAGGACTATTTTGAGGATCAACCGAATATTGAGGTCATTGGAACGGCTTACAACGGTCAGGAATGCCTGGAGATGCTCGAAGAAAAAGATCCTGATGTGTTACTTTTAGATATCATCATGCCTCATGTGGATGGTTTAGCTGTTTTAGGACGAATGAAAGAGTTGAACAAATCGAAGTTTCCAAACGACATCATGCTAACTGCATTTGGTCAGGAAGAGGTTACGAAAAAAGCGGTTGATTTAGGTGCATCTTACTTCATTCTGAAACCGTTTGATTTAAATAACTTACGTGATCACATCCTTCAGGTAAATGGGTTAAAGCCGAATTTCGATAGCAATCGTTCCCGCGCTCAGCGCGATAGTCAGAAGGAAGAGAAGAAGCCTAATTTAGATGCAAGTATCACAAATATCATTCACGAAATTGGAGTACCTGCCCATATTAAAGGTTATATGTACCTTCGTGAAGCAATCTCAATGGTTTATAACGATATCGAACTTCTTGGTTCCATTACGAAAGTTTTATATCCAGATATTGCAAAGAAATATAACACAACAGCATCACGTGTTGAACGTGCCATTCGTCATGCTATTGAAGTAGCATGGAGCAGAGGCAACATCGAATCCATTTCCTCCTTATTCGGTTACACAGTTTCGATGACAAAAGCAAAACCAACTAACTCAGAGTTTATCGCGATGGTGGCTGATAAGTTACGATTAGAACATATGGCATCATAAAATAAACATAAATAATGGATTTATGATCTTCATAAAGATGAATTTTATCATTCTTAAATAAGCGAAAACAAGCCAAATAAAAGACTGCTCCCTACTGAGCAGTCTTTTCATCTTTTCCGTATTTTTTATGGTGGTGACGTTTCTTCGGAATAAAGTCATTCTCTTTCATCATTTCGTAATGCTTTTCCATCCATTCCATCTTTTTATCTGCTTTTTCAGATGAAATGACCCCAAACTCTTCGTATTTCATAATGATTTGTTTTTTCGTTTTTAGCATTTCCTTATACAACGTATCCAGTTCCCTTTTCTGTTCCTCAGTTAGCTTTACTTTTTGCACCTGTTTCATATCTTGTTCAGGTTCAGCTGATACATCAGTAAAATTCATTGAAAATACACTTACACTAAATAAAACGGCTAATCCGAATTTAAATAATTTCTTCATCTCAAGAATCCCTCGCAATCCAATTATTTTCACACATAGTATTACCGTAGAATGACATTTTAGGTAAGGAAATATAAACCATTCTATCTTTAATTTATTATCCCTTTAATTCATTAAAAGAAATTTATGGTTACGTCTTACTTTAGAGAGGATTTCATGATAAGATTAAAAATTATATGAATTTTTAAAATGAAGTGGTGAGAACAGTCATGAGAGTAGCAAAATTTGGTGGTAGCTCAGTCGCAAATGCAGCTCAGCTAAAAAAAGTAGGAAATATTATTACATCCGATCCGAGTCGTAAATTTGTAGTTGTATCTGCGCCGGGTAAGCGCTTTGATGAAGATACAAAAGTGACAGATTTATTGATCAGTTTAGGTAAACAAGGGGAACAAAATAAACCCTATCAAGATGAACTGAAGCAAGTAATCGATCGTTTTGATGAAATGCTAACCGAATTAGAACTGACTAAAGAAATTCTTAAGGAAGTGGAAGATAGTTTAGTTTCCATCATGGAAGGCGAAACGGTCTTTAATCATAAAATGGATGCGTTAAAAGCGACTGGTGAAGATACATCAGCGAAGATTTTAAGTCAGTACTTAACTTCAATCGGGCACCCAGCTTCTTATGTGCATCCACAAGAAGCGGGCATTATCGTAAGTGATGAACCTGGGAAAGCACAGGTCCTTGATGAAAGTTACGATAAGCTATATCAGTTACGTAACCGTGAAGGCATTCAAGTAATCCCTGGCTTTTTTGGATACACACTTGATGGTGAGCTTATGGCGTTCCCACGCGGTGGCTCCGATATTACGGGTTCCATCGTTGCAGCAGGTGTTAAAGCTGATCTCTACGAAAACTTTACAGACGTGGATTCCGTTTATTGTGTGAATCCAAAGATCGTTGATTCTCCAAAAGAGATCTTTGAATTAACGTATAAAGAGATGCGCGAGCTTTCCTATGCAGGATTTTCAGTGTTCCATGATGAGGCGTTAATCCCTGCTATTAAAGCTAAAATACCTGTAGCGATTAAAAATACAAACAACCCAAATGGACGTGGGACAGTCATTTCAGCTGAACGTTCATTGACAGATGATGGCCCTGTAGCTGGTATTGCGAGTGATACTGGCTTCTTAACCATTTACGTGAGCAAATACTTGATGAACCGTGAAAAAGGGTTTGGTCGTCACTTATTCCAGATTTTAGAGGAAGAAGACATTTCTTTTGAACATGCTCCTTCTGGAATTGACGATATGTCTGTCATCATGCGTGAAGGGCAGTTAACCTCTGAGAAAGAAGAGGTTGTATTACGTCGCATTAAAGATGAGCTACGTGTTGATCAGGTTTCCATCGAACGCGATCTTGCCCTTATTATGATCGTAGGTGAGGGAATGCACCGCATACCAGGTGTTATTGGAAAAGCTACACAAGCTATTTCGAACGCTACAGTTAATATTGAGATGGTGAACCAGGGTTCTTCTGAAGTATCTATGATGTTTGGTATTAAAAAGAATGGTATGGAAGCGGCTGTACAATCCCTATATAGAGAATTTTTTGAAGCGTAAGAAAAGTGTAAGCGCCCGTTTTTGAGCGCTGGAACTAGACATAAAAAAGAGCTGAAGCCTGTTACATAAGGCTTCAGCTCTTTTGCTTTTCTGTAAAAGATAAGAGATCTTGCACCGTATGAATTTCATTCGGTAACTGATGTAAAAGCTGTTGAAATAATTCAGCTGTCATCGTAGCATCATTTAAAGCATGATGTCTGGCAAGCTTAGTGATTCCGAAGAATGGAATCATAGTATCTAATTGGTGTTTTCGATTTGGATACAGCTTCTTCACGATCGTTTGTGCATCAATAGAATGTGGAAGTCGATCAGGTAGCTTCCAACGTTTTAGCATCGTTCGTAAAAACTTCATATCGAAAGCTGCTGGGTAAGCAACTAGAACAGATCCTTTACTGAACTCTAAAAAAGCTGATAGAGCTTTAAGGATTGTATCGCTTTCTTCTAGCTCTTCCTCTGTTATACCTGTTAATTGCTGTGTACGCTTTGTAACTCGTCGAAGCGGTTTAACATGCATATGGAATCGCTCGTATTGGATCTGATGAACACCTTGTATGCGAATGGCACCAATTGAGATAATCTCGTGTCCCAATTCAGGGAGTAAGCCTGTCGTTTCTAAATCAAAAATAGTGTATGGTGCTTCCATAACAGATTCAGATAAAAGTTCCTCACTTGTACTTAAGTTCTCAAGCTGTTTTTTTAATTGGTGATAAGCATCTGTTTCAAAGAACGGACGCATCTTCAAGCTAACGATATGTCGTTCATAAAAAATATACTTTAAAATCTCTATATCAATCGGAAGCATTAGACCACCCGATTTCGGTTGTAGCTTAGCTCAAGTACTTGTTGGAGTCGCTTCGCAATCATTAGAGCATCACGTAGTGTCTTTTTATCTTCCTTGGATAACACCGTGACGCTAATTTCATTTGATAGTGGTTGTTCATTTTGAATTTGTTTTAAGTTTTGTTGAACACGGAATTTCAACAAACGGTGAAGAGCAAGTTTTGCATTTTCCACATCGCGATGGTGGAAACGTTCGTGCTCTTCCAATGTTTCAAGTCGTTTGATGCTATTGATATCATCTATTCCGTACTTAATTGCATAGATGCGGACGGCGTTCACAATTTGCATAATTGCCGACTTTTTCAAGTTCACTACACGCGTTTTCCCAGTACCATGAATACGACCAAATGGCTGAACAGGTACTCGGAAACGAAGAGTGTCCTTCATGAGCAGCTGTTGCAAATTAAGGGAGCGTTTAATCTTCGCGGTAACAAATTCACGTAATTCATAAGCTAAGGTGAAGTCACCAACGATTGGTCGGAAATCAACAAAAATGGTGAAGTCACGAATCTCTTCAGCATCCATGCGCTGAATCCATTGTTGAATGGTTTCCCTCCAACTTTGAAAGGAGTGTCGCCATTTTGGTTCCTTGGCCATAATGCCTCCAGTACATAAAGGGAAGCCACACGACTCAAGCATGTAATTGATTTTCTCTGAAAAGATCTGAAAATATTTCTCAATCTCATCTTTGTTTTCCAAGTGTTCGTAGTCCGATAATATTAAACCGTTATCCTGATCTGTACTGAACGCTTGCTCTTTACGACCTTCGCTTCCCATTACGATAAAGCAGTAATTAATCGGTGGCGTCCCATAACCTTCTTCAATCATAGCTTCCTCAGCAATATGAATCACTTGCTTATGAATTTCATCATTATAGCTGGAGATCAACTCACATACGTCATAAGCAAGCATTTGATCCTCTAACAATTGCTCAACGAATTTCTGGAATTCTCGATTGTATCGAGGGGCAAGGTTTTTCAATTGCTCCAGTGTTGATGTTTTCGCAATTTGATAGCGAAGGTCGAAGTAAACAGAGTTTTGCATTTTTAAGAAGGATGTCTGTCTGATCAGCCCAACAACTTTTTGCTTATGAAGTACAGGGATAATGGCTGCATGATTGTGTTTTAAAAATGAGAGGGCATCATAAATGAAGTCTTGCTCTGAAACGACGTAAGGTTCTTCCTTCACATATTCCTTGATGGGGTTAGAAAAATCTTGATTGAGATAGGCTTTAAAAATGTCCTGATAATTCAAAACGCCTTTACAATAATTCTCCTCATCACAAACGATTAAGCCTCCAACTTGCTCCTGTTGCATTTGCGATACTGCGTCTTGTAGAGATGCGTCTTCTTGAATGATAGAAGGTGATTCAGAGTACGTCACAATACGTTGTTTGAATAGATCCCGCTCATAATCTCTCTCAGATTGATCAGAGCTTTTATATTTAATCTCCTGGTACAAGCTTTTCATGAGGTTACTAATCCCCTCAATCACGATCTGTGAAAATGCTTGGTTTTCAGCCATTACTTCAAGGAAATGCTTTTTATGAAAGCGTAAAGCCTTCGTTTCTTCAATCGCCTGAACAGAAAATTTCATTTCTCCACTAGTTAGCGTAATCATCACACCAACAAGGTCTCCTGGGTAGTAGTAACGAACAGAAAGTTGCTTTCCGTTTGAGCGGTGCATAATATTTTTTGCCAATCCATTCATGACAAAATAAATATCGATATCATCTTCACTCTCGTCTTCATGAAAGATGAATTGATTCTTCTTAAAAGTGCTGAGAGATGCACCGTCAAAAATCTTTTTATACTGTTCCTCATTCAATAAGGTAAAAGGATATTGTTGTTTAAAGATTTCAAGATATTCTTGCATGCGCAGCGTCCCTCCTTGCTTTTATGTTCTGCTATTAAATGAAAAACCTTGCATATCACGCAAGGTTTAAGATCTGTTCTCAAAACGTCCTTTGGTTTTCTTTCGTTTCCGATCACGGTGTAAAATGAAACCACCAATAAACCATAAGCCAACACCGAAGAATATAAGGCCAGCGGTGAATTGGATCCAGAGTTGAAAGAAAATCGGATTTAAAACACCGAATAAAGTATCGCGCATGATTTTGATGCCGTAAACTGCAAGGGCACCAGGAAAGAATAAAATAATGATAGCAATCAATCGTGCCATAGTTCTGTTCTCCCTTAATGAGGTAATTCGATTCATTTTTTCGCATTTTGGTTCCATTGGTAGTATAGCAAAGCACACGGCAATTTAATAGGAAAAAAGCGTATACATGATTGCTTGCTAAAAAATGCACAGTAGTATATAGTGAAGATATGCAAATACTTGCAAGGTGATGATGAATATGAAACGTGTGCTCGTCGTCGGTGGAGGAAAAGGCGGAACAGCATTACTTACGTTATTAAGTCAAACGGCTACAATGGAGATTGTGGCTGTAATCGATATTAATGAAGAAGCGCCTGGAATCAGGCATGCCAAGGAAAACGGGATTCAAACCGGTCAAGATTGGAAGGTTTGGATCCATGAAAATATAGATATCGTCATTGAAGCCACAGGTGATGAAGATGTTTTTGAAGAGCTTTTGCAGGCTCGTCCCAAGAAAACTGTCGTCATACCAGGATCGGTCGCCTACATAACGTCTGAGTTACTTGAAGAGAAGAACAACCTTCTCTCAGAATTGCAGCGACAAACAAACAACCAGGAACTTATCCTGAACTCGATTCATGATGGCATGATCGTCATTAATGATCGTGAGGAAGTTACCTTTATCAATCGTGGAGCCGAGCGAATTCTTGGAATGAAGCGTCAACATGCTCTGGAAAAACCGATTAAAGACCTAATTTCAACGTCCAGGCTTCCGCATGTTTTAAGGGTTCGCCGGAAGGAAGTGAACCAAAAGCTTGAACTGGAAAATGGGCGAAAGCTTGTCACTACACGAATTCCGTTAATCGGCCCTAATGATGAATTAATGGGAGCGTTTTCGGTATTTAAGGATATTACGGAAGTTGTTGATTTGGCGGAGGAGCTGACAGACTTAAAAGAAGTCAAAACCATGCTTGAAGCGATCATCAACTCTTCAGAAGAAGCGATATCTGTTGTAGATGAACATGGCATGGGGATTATGATTAACCCAGCCTATACGAAAATAACGGGTCTCAATGAAAAAGATATCGTTGGAAAACCTGCAACAGCAGACATCTCAGAAGGTGAAAGTATGCATATGCGCGTCCTTCAAACGAGACGTGCTGTTCGAGGTGTCCGCATGAGTGTCGGGCCTTCTAAAAAGGAAGTTATCGTAAACGTTGCACCGGTAATAGTAGATGGAAAGTTAAAAGGAAGTGTCGGGGTTCTTCATGACGTTTCCGAAATTCAATCCTTAACGAGTGAGCTAAAGAAAGCTAGACAGATCATTCGTAATCTTGAAGCCAAGTACACCTTTGATGACATTGTTGGAGATTCATCTGAGATGAAGCTTGCCTTAGAACAAGCAAAAGTCGGAGCGAAAACACCAGCAACGGTCCTGTTACGAGGTGAGTCTGGTACAGGAAAAGAGCTTTTTGCTCACGCCATTCATAATGAAAGCGAACGTCGCCATAATAAATTCATTCGAGTTAATTGCGCAGCCATTGCAGAATCTATTCTAGAAAGTGAGCTTTTTGGTTATGAAGAAGGAGCTTTCTCAGGTGCGAAGCGAGGCGGTAAACGTGGGTTGTTTGAAGAAGCGAACCACGGGAGTATTTTTCTAGATGAAATTGGTGAACTTTCGCAACATATGCAGGCAAAACTCTTGAGGGTTTTACAAGAAAACGAGATCGTTCGTGTAGGGGGTACAAAACCTACTTCCATTAATGTCCGGGTGATTGCAGCAACGAACGTGAATATGGAAAAAGCGATTATGAATCGTACCTTCCGAGAGGATCTCTATTATCGGTTAAACCGTTTACCAATCTTCATACCTCCATTACGTGAAAGAGTGGGGGATATCGGGTTGCTCGTAAATCACTTGGTTCAAAAGCTTAATCAAGATTATGGGCGTAATGTTACACGAGTCAATGATGAAGCTCTTCGTTATCTGGAAGGATATAATTGGCCAGGGAATGTCCGAGAGCTTGAAAATATCATTGGCCGGGCGATGATTTATATGCACTTAAACGAAGAAGTTATTCAACTCACCCATATTCCGGAATTGTGGCAACATCCGAAATCGAGTGAAGATACTGATGAAGAGCCGATTGTTGAAGGTTGGAATGGAAGAACTCTTCAAGATTCGTTGGATGCTTATGAGAAGAAAGTTCTAATGGAAGCATTTCGAGCCAATCAGTTTAATAAAACACAAACAGCCAAGAGCTTAGGGATCTCCATTCGTAACCTCTATTATAAAATGGATAAGTACGGAATTGACAAACATAGCATGCAAGATTTTTCATAGAGAGAAAGAACTTGCATAGTTGCGAAGCCTCCAGTAAAGCGCTTACATGAATGTGGTGTTGGCATGGTTTTTGCAACTATTAAGAAATAGATCAGCAAGAAAGGTGACAAATATGAAATTATCAACTTTACTTGAAAAAGTAAACCGAGAGAATAAACGCAAGGTAGCCGTTGCTCAAGCAGCTGACGAAGAAGTGTTGCGAGCTGTTCAGCACGGTCTTGAGCACGATCTTGCTCAATTTGTTCTCGTGGGCGTCCAATCTGACATTGTAAGAATTGCAGAGGACATTTCACTAAACATCCATGATCAAAATCTTGAAATAAAGGATGTGGGACATGGAGAAGACGCAGCTTTAGAAGCCGTGAAGCTTGTGTCTCAAGGTGAGGCAGATGTTGTGATGAAAGGCAACATTGACACCAAAGGCATTATGAAAGCCGTGCTACACAAAGAATATGGACTTCGAACAGGGAATGTCCTTTCACATGTAGCTGTGTTTGAAATTCCAAATCGCGATGAATTGCTTTTATTAACCGATTCAGGAATGAACATAGCTCCTACACTTCAAGAAAAATCACAAATCATTTCAAATGCCGTGCAAGTTGCACATGGTATTGGAATGAGTGAGCCTAAAGTAGCGCCACTGGCAGCTGTGGAAGTGATTAATCCTTCTATGCAAGCTACCCTTGATGCTGCAGCTCTAACCCAAATGCAACAAAGAGGGCAGATCAAAGGCTGTATCGTTGATGGTCCTTTAGCTTTTGACAATGCTGTTTCTAAGGCAGCGGCCGAACAAAAAGGCATCCAGTCAGAAGTAGCTGGTCAGGCTGATATTTTATTAGCACCTGCAATTGAAGTAGCTAATGCACTCTATAAATCATTTATGTACTTTGCAGATGCAAAAGTAGCGGGACTGATTAGCGGAGCAAGAGCCCCAATTGTTTTAACATCTCGCGCTGATACAGCAGAGAGTAAATTATATTCATTAGCGTTAGCATTACTGACGTCTGAGTAATCATTCTGAGGAGGAATTACAATGGAAATTTTTAGCTATATGGAAAAATACGATTATGAGCAACTGGTGATTTGTCAGGATAAAGAATCTGGATTAAAAGCGATTATCGCGATTCATGATACGACACTAGGACCTGCGCTAGGTGGTACGCGTATGTGGACTTATGATTCAGAAGCGGATGCTATTGAAGATGCATTACGTCTAGCAAAAGGAATGACATACAAAAACGCAGCTGCTGGCTTAAACCTAGGTGGCGGTAAAACCGTAATCATGGGCGATCCGAAAAAAGACAAAAGCGAAGAACTATTTCGCGCGTTCGGACGTTACATCCAAGGACTAAACGGCCGCTACATTACTGCTGAAGACGTTGGTATAAACGTAGCTGACATGGATCTAGTTCATGAAGAAACGGATTATGTAACAGGGCTCTCTCCTGCATTTGGCTCTTCTGGTGATCCGTCTCCAGTAACAGCATACGGTGTTTATCGTGCTATGAAAGCATCAGCCAAAGAAGCATTCGGATCTGACTCTCTTGAAGGAAAAGTTGTAGCGGTTCAAGGTGTTGGAAATGTTGCCTACAAAATGTGTAGATACCTTCATGAAGAAGGCGCAAAGCTAATCGTTACCGACATTAATGAAGAAGCTGTTCAAAGTGCTGTAGAGGAATTTGGCGCAGAAGCTGTAGGAACAGAGGAAATCTATTCTGTTGACTGTGATATCTACGCGCCGTGTGCACTAGGTGCGACGATTAACGACGAAACAATCCCTCAGTTAAAAGCGAAAGTGATTGTTGGTTCTGCAAACAACCAGTTAAAAGAAAACCGTCATGGTGACCAGATCCACGAAATGGGCATTGTGTATGCTCCAGACTACGTTGTGAACTCTGGTGGCGTTATTAACGTAGCTGACGAACTTTACGGCTACAATCAGGAACGTGCTATGGCAAAGGTAGAGAAAATCTACGACAACGTAATGGCAGTATTCGATATTTCACGTCGTGACAACATTCCAACGTATCAGGCTGCTGACCGTATGGCAGAAGAGCGAATTGAGAAAATGCGCAAAACGAAATCTACTTTTTTACAGAATGGCCATAACATCTTAAGTCGCCGCTAAAACGAAGGCACACATCACGAAAGGTTGTTCAAAAAGTCCGGGAAAAATAGCTCTCGAATCTCTGCGTCAGCTTGCTTTTCCGCTACTCACGTATTGGAAGCATACGCTCCGTTACTCAAAGCTGCGCTTCCTTGATCTTCTCGGCTCTTTTTGTCCTCCTTTTTGAACTTTTATTAGAAAATATATTTGGAGGTCAAGGTCTTGCAACAACATTATCGAATTTTAGTTATCAACCCAGGCTCTACATCTACGAAAATTGGTGTTTTCTCTAATGAACAATGTATTTTTGAAGAGACAATTCGCCATAGCGTAGAAGAAACAGCTCAATACAATCGGATCATTGACCAGTATGAATTTCGCAAAAATACCATCTTAGAAGCTCTTGATCATGAAGGAATGAATATATCCAAGCTAGATGCCGTATGTGGGCGCGGAGGCCTTCTTCGCCCCATTGAAGGCGGCACATATGAAGTAAACGACGCCATGATTGAAGATTTGAAAATGGGCTTCAATGGTGAACATGCTTCGAACTTAGGTGGAATCATCGCAAGTGAAATTGCAAGTGGGCTTAACATTCCATCCTTTATCGTTGACCCCGTCGTAGTAGACGAACTAGACAATGTAGCTCGCTACTCAGGCGTTCCGGAAATCCCACGCAAGAGTATTTTCCATGCTTTAAACCAAAAAGCAGTAGCGAGAAGAGTGGCTAAAGATCTAGAACGTCCTTACGAAGATTTGAATATTATCGTGACACATATGGGTGGCGGTATTACAGTAGGAGCTCACAAAAAGGGCCGCGTTGTTGATGTGAACAATGGTTTACACGGAGACGGGCCTTTCTCACCTGAACGTGCAGGAACGGTTCCAGCTGGTGACCTTGTATCCCTGTGCTTCTCTGGTGAATACTATCGTGAGGAAATCATGAAAAAACTCGTTGGACAAGGCGGGTTCATGGCGTATCTAGATACAAACGATGCATTAGAGGTAGAAAAGCGAATTGAAGCTGGAGATGAGGAAGCTGAGCGCGTGTACGATGCAATGGCTTATCAGATTGCAAAAGAAATCGCGCAAATGAGTGCCGTTCTACACGGAAAAGTTGATGCAATTGCATTAACTGGAGGATTAGCATACGGAAAAGAATTCGTAGCGAAAATCTCTGAGCGTGTGAACTGGATTGCAGATTGCCTGATCTATCCTGGTGAAAACGAATTACAAGCATTAACAGAAGGCGCGCTACGCGTGCTTCGTGAAGAAGAAGAAGCGAAAACCTATCCCAATCCTATTGGGTGAAAGGGGAGAAACCAATGGCTGAAGAGTATGATTTAGTCGTCCTTGGTGGGGGAACTGGTGGCTATGTAGCCGCCGTTCGTGCTTCCCAACTCGGACTTAAAACAGCAATTGTTGAAAGTGGAAAACTAGGCGGAACTTGCCTACATAAGGGATGCATCCCATCAAAAGCGTTACTACGAAGCGCAGAAGTGTTCAAGCAAACCAAAGAAGCGGATACATTCGGTATTGAAACTTCTGAACCAACCCTTAACTTTTTCAAGGTTCAGGAACGTAAGCAATCGATTATTGATACCCTTCACCAAGGTGTTCAAGGATTGATGAAAAAAGGCAAAATCGATGTGTTCGAAGGGTACGGTCGTATTCTTGGACCAAGTATCTTTTCGCCATCAGCTGGAACCATTTCTGTTGAATTGAACAATGGTGAAGAAAACCCAATGCTAATTCCGAAAAACGTTCTAGTTGCGACAGGTTCAAGCCCACGTACATTACCTGGTCTTGATGTAGACGAGCAATACGTGATGACTTCAGACGAAGCGTTATCCATGGAAGAACTTCCGAACTCCATCGTTATCGTTGGTGGCGGTGTAATCGGAATCGAATGGGCATCTATGCTAGCTGATTTTGGTGTTGAAGTAACGGTACTTGAATACCTGGATCGCATTCTTCCAACTGAAGATAAGGAAGTTTCGAAGGAAATGACCCGTCTGATGAAGAAAAAAGGCATTAAGGTCGTTACAGGTGCCAAAGTAATGCCAGAAACATTGAAAAAAGAAGACGGCATAGAGATCCAAGCTGAGCGTAAAGGGGAAAACCAAACATACACAGCAGATCGCATGCTAGTGTCTGTCGGTCGTTCACCAAACGTAACGAACATTGGTTTAGAAAATACCGATATCGAAACAGAAAACGGCGCAATCAAAACGAATAAATATTACCAAACAAAAGAATCTCACATTTATGCAATCGGTGATGTGATCGGCGGCATGCAGCTAGCACACGTTGCATCTCACGAAGGCATTATTGCTGTTGAGCATATGGCTGGAGAGAATCCAATGCCAATGGATATGGAGCAAGTACCATCATGTATCTACTCAAATCCTGAGGTATCAAGCGTTGGCTTAACAGAAGAGCAAGCAAAAGAACAAGGCTACGAAGTGAAGACAGGTAAATTCTCATTCAAAGCAATTGGGAAAGCGCTTGTACATGGTGAAACAGATGGTTTTGTCAAAATTGTAGCAAACAAAGAAAACGATGACTTACTTGGTGTCCACATGGTAGGACCTCATGTAACCGATATGATTTCAGAAGCTGGTCTAGCCAAAGTGTTAGATGCTACCCCTTGGGAAGTAGCTCACAGTATTCACCCACACCCAACCCTTTCAGAGGTTATGGGCGAAGCAGCACTTGCTGTAGACGGAAAACAAATTCACGGATAATAAGGAGGGAGCTATTATGGCTGAAAATCGCCATCAATCATTAGGTCTTTCAGATGAACAAGTATTAGACATGTATCGCACAATGCTTATGGCTCGTAAAATCGACGAGCGTATGTGGTTATTAAACCGTTCAGGTAAAATTCCATTCGTAATCTCCTGTCAGGGACAAGAAGCAGCACAGGTTGGAGCATCTTTTGCTCTAGACCGTGACAAAGACTATGTAGCACCATACTACCGTGACATGGGGGTTGTCCTTGCATTCGGTATGACAGCTCAAGATCTTATGTTGTCTGGTTTTGCTAAAGCAGAAGACCCGAACTCTGGCGGACGTCAGATGCCAGGTCACTTCGGTCAAAAGAAAAACCGTATCCTATCTGGATCTTCTCCAGTAACAACTCAGCTTCCACACGCAGTAGGGGTAGCACTTGCTTCTAAAATGGATAAAAAAGATTTCGTATCCTTTGTAACGCTAGGTGAAGGGTCTTCTAACCAAGGAGATTTCCACGAAGGGCTGAACTTCGCTGGAGTTCACAAGCTACCTGTTATTACAATGGTTGAAAACAACAAATACGCAATCTCCGTACCACAGGAAAAGCAGATTGCATCTAAAAATGTATCAGACCGTGCTGTAGGTTATGGTATGCCAGGCTACACTGTTGACGGAAACGATCCATTAGCTGTTTACGAAGCGGTAAAAGCTGCGGCTGATCGCGCTCGTAACGGTGAAGGACCAACTCTAATCGAAACGGTTTCTTACCGTCTAACACCGCACTCCAGTGACGACGATGACCGTACGTACCGTGAGCGTGAAGAGGTTGAAGAAGCGAAGAAAAAAGATTCTCTTATTACATTCAAAAAATATCTTCAAGATGCTGGTGTGCTAACAGAAGATAAAGAAAAAGAGATGGAAGAAGAACTTACAAAAATCATTAATGATGCTACAGACTACGCTGAAAATGCACCATACGCTGAGCCAGAAAGTGCATTGAAGTACGTTTATGCTGAGAATGAGTAAGGAGGGGAAACGACTATGCCTGTAATGTCTTATATACAAGCTGTAACGAAAGCGTTACAAGAAGAAATGCAACGTGATGAAAATGTATTTGTATTAGGAGAAGACGTCGGAAAACGTGGAGGCGTATTCCGTGCTACTGATGGTCTTTATGACGAATTCGGTGAAGAGCGCGTAATCGATACACCACTTGCTGAATCTGCAATTGCTGGTGTTGGAATTGGTGCAGCAATGTACGGAAAGCGCCCGGTAGCTGAGATGCAGTTCGCTGACTTTATCATGCCTGCTGTAAACCAAATCATTTCGGAAGCGGCTAAAATGCGTTACCGCTCAAACAATGATTGGAGCGCACCAATGACAATCCGTGCTCCATATGGTGGAGGCGTACACGGCGCACTATACCACTCTCAATCTGTTGAGTCTGTATTTGCGAATCAGCCAGGTCTAAAAATCGTAATGCCTTCAACGCCTTACGATGTGAAAGGACTATTAAAAGCAGCAATTCGTGATGATGACCCTGTCCTATTCTTTGAGCATAAACGTGCTTATCGTCTGATCAAAGGCGAAGTACCTGAGGATGATTACACACTTCCAATTGGAAAAGCTGATGTAAAACGTGAAGGTTCTGACGTAACAGTTATCACTTACGGTCTATGTGTAAACTTTGCGCTTCAAGCTGCTGAAAAGCTAGCTGAAGAAGGCATTGACGCACACATTTTAGACCTACGCACAGTGTATCCACTTGATCAGGAAGCAATTATTGAAGCAGCTAAGAAAACAGGTAAAGTGCTTCTTGTAACAGAAGACAACAAAGAAGGAAGCATCATCGGCCAAGTATCTGCCATTATCGCAGAAAACTGCCTATTTGATCTTGATGCACCTGTTCAACGCTTGGCTGGACCAGACGTACCATCCATGCCATATGCTCCAACGATGGAGAAATACTTCATGATGAATCCGGATAAAGTTGAACAAGCAATGCGTGATCTAGCTGAATTTTAAGGAGGGTTTGCATTGGCTAAAGAAAAAATCAATATGCCTCAGCTCGGTGAGAGTGTAACAGAAGGTACAATTAGCTCATGGCTAGTTGAACCAGGCGACACGGTTAATAAGTACGATCCAATCGCAGAGGTTATGACAGATAAAGTAAACGCAGAGGTTCCATCCTCTTTCACAGGTAAAATCACTGAACTTGTCGCAAGCGAAGGCGACACAATCGAAGTCGGCGAGCTTATGTGCTATATCGAAACAGAAGGAGGAGGCGAAGAAGCTTCCTCAGGTGATGCAGGCGAGGACAAAACAGAAGCTCCTGTTGAAAAAGAGGCTGTGGGCGATGCTGATGACCAAGCAGATGAAGATCAACCGATGAAAAAGCGTTACTCACCAGCTGTACTACGTATGGCTCAAGAGAACGATATTGATCTGAATCAAGTTAAAGGATCTGGACGTGGCGGACGTATTACACGTAAAGACCTTGAAAAGCTTATCGCATCTGGCGACATTCCAAAAGCAGGTGACAAACAGCCTGAACAAGCAAAACAAGAAGCTCCAAAACAAGAAGCACCTGCAGCACCATCTCAACCAGCAGCTGCAAGCGCACAACCTGCACCATCTGGCCCACAACCTACAGCGCAAGAAGGCGATGTAGAAATCCCAGTAACAGGCGTGCGTAAAGCAATTGCTCAAAACATGGTGAAATCTAAAACTGAAATCCCTCATGCTTGGATGACAGTTGAAGTAGACGTAACCAACCTTGCTGAACTACGCAATGCGAAAAAAGACGAGTTCAAACAAAAAGAGGGCTTCAGCCTAACGTACTTCGCTTTCTTCGTAAAAGCCGTAGCACAAGCACTTAAAGAATTCCCAGAGCTTAACAGCACTTGGGCTGGTGATAAGATCATCCAACGCAAAGCGATTAATCTAAATATCGCTGTAGCAAGCGGAAACCAACTTTTCGTCCCAGTCATTAAAGACGCAGACGAAAAGAGCATCAAAGGCATCGCAAAGGACATTACAGACCTAGCGAAAAAAGCCCGCGATGGTAAACTTACATCCGCAGATATGGAAGGCGGCACATTCACCGTGAACAACACAGGTTCATTCGGCTCCGTGCAGTCTATGGGCGTCATCAACCACCCACAAGCAGCAATCCTGCAGGTTGAATCCATTGTAAAACGTCCTGTATTCATGAACGGCATGTTCGCAGCACGTGACATGGTAAACCTATGCTTGTCCCTAGACCACCGTGTACTAGACGGACTTGTGTGTGGTAACTTCCTAGCTCGTGTGAAAGAGATTTTGGAGAATATGACGAAAGAGAATACTTCGGTTTATTAATTATAATGAAATCCCCCTTTGGTGGCTTTGGCTACTGTGGGGGATTTTTGTATTGAAGAGTTCGTTTGAGGCAGAACGCTCATATATAGGAAAGAATTGATCATAAAATTCAAGTTATGCTTATATCTATTTCGGGGCGATCATAACTTCGATAGATCACTCTTAAATTTGCCGTAACGCTCATAGATCACTGTCTGCCGCTCATAATTAAAATGATGAAAAGAAGGATATTTATATAAACCACTTATTTTATAGAGTTCATATCACATCCTATGCCCACATTTTGGACAAGATTTACGCGTTTCATCATGCTCATAACCACACTTGGGACATGTTTTATATGTTGTGCGAAGTTTTTTAGTGTGTACAGATTTTTGTAGAAGTTCAGATATATGTTTTTGATTATCTATGATAAGGTCTAATGCAAATAAAATTGCTGCAATACATGCTCCGCCAGTGACCCAAAATAAGCAACCCCAAAAAGATTTTGTTGCAATTCCTACTACTATGCTTGTGATTATTGCTATGATACCCATGACCCTAAGTACAGTATTCATAAACATCTCTCCTTACAAAACATCATGATCCTTATACATATTATTCCGTGAAAATACCCATTTACCTTTAACTAGATACATAGATCAGCGGCACTATAGTGACAAAAGGGAAGAAGATGGACAAAACTTATAACAATCCGTTCCGGTATTTGAGACATATGTCAATGAATAAGACTTTATTCTCGACCCTCATGCATATAGTTTTACATTTTGTAGAAAGCTTTTGTACCCTATGAAGTATAGTTCTAGAAAACTTCAACAAGAAAGGACAAATCAAATGTCTACTATACAAATACCATTATCTGTTCTTAACTTAGTCCCTGTTCGCGAAGGAGAGGGCTCTTCGCAAGCTATAGAGGCTATGGTTGATTTAGCACAAGCTACTGAAAAGATGGGCTATACTCGCTATTGGATTGCAGAGCATCATAATACTTCAACGCTAGTAAGTTCTGCGACTTCCATTTTAATAAAGCATACCTTAGAGCATACGGAGAAAATTCGTGTGGGCTCAGGTGGGGTTATGCTTCCAAACCATTCTCCGTTAGTCGTAGCCGAGCAATTTGGAACGATGGAAACAATCTATCCAAACCGCGTTGATTTGGGACTTGGACGTGCTCCGGGAACAGATCAATTAACAGCAAGTGCCTTAAGAAGATCACAAAGTAATACGGTTTATTCATTCCCTCAGGATGTGGAGACCTTACAAAAGTTTTTTGATGATGAAGACGTTCAAGATTATGTGAAAGCTCACCCAGGTATAGGCACAAATGTTCCAATTTATATACTAGGCTCATCGACGGATTCAGCTCGCTTAGCAGCAAAACTAGGATTACCTTATGCGTTTGCATCTCACTTTGCTCCAGCACATATGGATGAAGCTCTATCGATTTATCGTGATCGATTTGAGCCATCCGAATACTTGGATGAACCTTATGTTATCGTAGGTCTTAATGTCATCGCAGCTGAGAGTGATGCAGAAGCAGACAAGGAAGAAACCACCATGCAGCAATTCTTCTTAAATGTCATTCGCGGTACCCAAAATCCATTAAGTCCTCCAGTTGAAGATATGGACAAGATATGGAGACCAACTGAGAAACAGGCTGCCTCTACGATGTCTAGTATGACGTTAAAAGGAAGTAAAGACTCTATACGTGAACAGTTAACTTCTTTTCAGGAAAAGTATAATGTTGATGAAATTATGGCTGTTTCTTATATTTATGATCGTGATAAGCAGAAGCGGTCTTATGAGATCTTAAAAGAAGTGGTTGATGGGAATTAGGAGAAGATAAGGCACACGTCAATTTGGCGTGTGTTTTTATGTATCCTAACACCAAATTTTCGCTAGACAAAATGAGGGTGGTATAATTTACCTGTACACTTAAAACAAATATTCTCCGCCAAAAGTCGTAAACCAACTTACACCATATTTATGAAGCCAAAAGCTAGCAACAAATGTACACTATGGATAAGCTAAATTCTTACGAAGGGAGCTTCTACATGCAATTATTTCATTATCATTGGTGGACAGATAAGCCGGAGGAAATGGAGAGATTTTATCAGAAGTTAGGTTTTGAAACAAACCTAAGAGTAGGAAATTATAAAGGGGAAATGCAAACATTTAATCCTCCCCTGAACTGGGATGATTTTAGAGATAAAGATGTCCGATTTAGAATTATCCAAATGGTTAAAGGGCAAACCAACATTACATTTGGTCAGGGGAAGAGAGATATCTTTGACCATATTGGCATCTTAGTTAATGAATCTGAATACTTTCAAATGGTTGATAAGGCTCAAGAGCTGGGTTGGAAAGTCAACGAGGGTGAACGAAGAACTTTTATTTCAACTCCTTGGAAGCTAAAAATCGAATTGCAGAAAAGGCATGAAGTTGTAACAGAAGAAAAGCATACGTATATTAAAGCAATGGAAATCCTTTTGCCGTTCAGTGAAGAAGACCTCATGTCTCTTAGTTACCTTTTGGATCTAAATATCGCCGAGCAACATAGTGAAAGAATGGAAATGGGGAACCAAAAGTGGGGTCTTGTTTTTTGTTCTAATGACCAAACACGTTTGAATACTATTAAGTTTCATCCAACCGAAGAATTTAATATATATGATCCTGTTAAAGCGAGATTGATAGGACAAAATTAACAGGGAGCCTGACTCCCATTGTGATAATACGGTAAAGTGTTGAAGGTAAGGAATTTTACAAAAGATAAAAAAGACACGCATTCAGAGTAAGTAGTTCAGTTTTGGAGTACAATATTGCAATTTGTACCCCTTAATTGAACTATTTTTTTATTGGAAATTGTAGGGTTAATTGCATTACTAATTATGTGAGTCGGAAGAAATTCGGCATAAAATGGTAAAATGAGTTAGGGAGCGTTATTCAGCTAACTGGCAGTTATCTTGAATAAGCTGGTGCGGGTTGGTTCCGTTATGTTTATGCAGAGCGGCGGGCTGTGGAACGGGTTGCTTTCCCCGGAAGACCGATCGAGCTTCCTCGTCACTACGTTCCTGCGGGATCTCGCTCGCCCTTTCTACCGGAGGAGTCAACCCGTTCCACAGCCCACCTTGGCGTTATTGAGATTAACGGAACCGCAGCTATCATAAGGTTTTCTGATATAGAATGTGTGGTTATATCATATATGCATCAAAGTGATCTAAAGCCTTATATGTTAAGGGTTTTAGTATCTAAATTCGCATTTTCCTTATGTGAAAAATTAAAAAACTCAGCCATGGGTCCGTTAACTTCCATAAACGTAAAGGGGTGAGGGAAACGGCAAACTCCCGCGGTAGAAAGGGCAGATGAGACCCCGCAAGGAGCGTAGCGTATGAGGAGGCTCAGCTGGTCTTCCGCAGGAGTATTGCCGTTTCACTGAACCCCTACCTCTCACAAAAGCAACGGACTGCTCTCAACATATCTCGATTCCAAGTCTTCCACATAAGGGGGCTTTAGTTGAAGAAGAAGGAGCATTTTCCGATAAGGAATTTGCTCTTTTTTTGTTGTCGAAATTGCATTCGTTTTGCACCTGAAATTGCAGGTCTTCAATAATTATTGTAGATGTGCATATTGGGTTGCATTTTATTGTGTAAGTAACTACTTAAAACATATATAAACATTGAAATAACAACGAAAAATGAGCCTCAAATTGCTACGCAATTCAACGCTCATTTTATAATACATTTTCACTTTTTGTGCTCCAAAACTGACATACTTACATTCAGAGAGCGTGTCTTTTTTATGTTAACTACTAGTTGTTTTTCCTATATTACTCAAGTGAAATCCGGCTGATTATTTAAACTATTAGCATCTGTTTCTTCAAGAACATTTGTGAGCAAATCTATTTGAGAATTGAGTTGGGATAAATAAGGAGAAGTTGTATGAGCTATCTGTTTACGTAGTTGCATAAGTCTGTTTAATTCTCTCTGAAATAATTCTCTTTCTTCATTACTAAGTTTATCTTTATTCAAGACCATCCCCCCAACTTCATCCTTTAGTAATATATACCCAAAACTGGTATTTGAAAAACATCTTTTAATAACTTTTAGGATAACGGATAAATAAAGGGATATCAACTACACTCACTTTTTATGTTTGTGTAATATGTTCATCATTCTATATTAATAGTTATATATATCTAGTATTTATTACCTAAAATGAGTTTAGCATAGCACGTTGCCTATTGAAAAGAGATATACAAGATGACTCTTAAAAAGGAATTTCGGTCCTATTAAAGACATTGTTCCCCTTCAACCCTTCCCATAAGATGAAGATAAATGAAATAAGAGGGGGCTAAAGCATTGAAAAACATTCTAGATTTAGAACAAAAAATGTGTGAACCATCTGTTAGTTTAATTCGAGATCTGTCCTTATTGGATGGAGATATTATGATATTAGGGGTAGGAGGAAAAATGGGTCCTACCTTAGCTAAACTTGCTAAAAATGCGGTAAATGCATCTCAAAATCCAAAGAGGATCTATGCTGTCTCCAGGTTTTCAAAAGGTTCACTCCAAAGTGAGCTTGAAGGGTGTGGCGTTGAGACCATTGCTGCAGATCTAATGGACGACCAACAGCTAAAAGAATTGCCTGATGTGAAAAATATCATTTATATGGTGGGCCACAAATTCGGTACCACGGGGAATGAACATTTTACTTGGGCGATGAACGCTTACTTACCTGGCCGTGTTGCAGAGAGATTTAAAAACTCTCGCATCGTATCGTTCTCAACGGGAAATGTCTATCCTCTTTCTCCGATTGTCAATGGAGGGGTTTCAGAAGAACATCCTACAGGTCCTATTGGCGAGTATGCTCAGTCGTGCCTCGGTCGCGAACGTGTGTTTACCTATTTCTCTCACAAGTACAACATTCCACAACTCCATTTTCGTTTAAATTATGCAATTGATCTTCGTTATGGCGTACTACTTGAAATTGCTAAAGCCGTCAAAGAAGGAAAACCGGTTGACGTTACGATGGGGCATGCGAATGTCATTTGGCAAGGAGATGCCAATGAAATGGCCATCCGTTCTTTACTGTATTGTAGCTCTCCACCAGAAACACTCAATGTCACAGGCCCAGAAACGATGTCCATTCGTTGGGCTGCTGAAAGATTTGGAGAGTTATTGAATACGAAACCTTATATTATTGGAAAAGAACAAGATACTGCTTTGTTGAGTAATGCATCGAAAGCACATAAACTCTTTGGATATCCAAGCGTTACGATTCGAGAGATGATTGAGTGGACAGCTGAATGGATAGAAAACGATGGGGAAGTAATTAACAAACCTACCCACTTCCAAGAGAGGGAGGGGAAGTTTTAAGTGGATACACGTTTATCAAAAGAGAAATGGACATTGCTTCAAGAAGGAACGGTTATTCCTGCTCACCCCTTAGCTTTGACGAAGAGTAAAAAATTAGATGAAATGAGGCAACGCGCATTAACTAGATATTATATGGATAGTGGAGCGGGAGGAATAGCCGTAGGTGTACACACCACACAATTTGAAATACGAGATCCCGAAATAGATTTATATAAAAAGGTTCTAAAAATGGCTATCGAAGAAGTAGAGCATGCCAATCTAGATCGACCTTTTTTGAAAATAGCAGGTATTTGTGGGCCAACCGATCAGGCGCTTTCAGAAGCTACTTTTGCTAAAGACATCGGGTATGATTTTGGACTTGTTAGTATGGGAGGACTAGATTTATCAGAGAGCGAGCATCTGGAACGCGTTAAACAGATCGCCAAGGTCATCCCCGTATTTGGATTCTATCTCCAACCATCTGTAGGTGGCAGAACGTTTAGCTATGAATTCTGGGAACAATTTGCTGAAATCGAGGGTGTTTGCGCAATCAAAATGGCACCTTTTAACCGCTATCAAACTCTTGATGTTGTAAAGGCAGTGTGTCACTCGAGCCGTTGTAATGAAATCGCTCTTTATACAGGCAATGATGACAATATTGTCGTAGACCTGCTGACTAAATATGAATTTTCTATAGATGGTGAACTTGTCCAAAAGCCTATTGTAGGTGGGTTGCTAGGTCACTGGGCTGTGTGGACATCAAAAGCTGTAGAACAATTTGAGGAATTAAGAAAAGTACGTAATCACCTGGTTCTACCCACAACGTTACTGACTACAGCTACTCAAGTTACCGATAGTAATGCCGCTCTCTTTGACGCTGCTCATCAATTTAAAGGGTGTATAGCAGGTATCAATGAAGTGTTAAGAAGGCAAGGTCTTCTTTCAGAAAACACGTGTCTAAGTGATCATGATGTCTTAAGCCTTAACCAATCAGAAGAAATCGACCGCATATATGTCCAGTACCCACATCTTACGGATGACGATTTTGTGGAAGCAAACTTACAAAAGTGGCTATCAAAACAATCTAGTGTTCAGTAGAGAGAAAGGTAGTGCTAAAGTCCGTTTCTATTAAAGGTCCTTTTACGGTCAGTCTATTTTTTGAGCATAAACCATAAATTCATCATAAAGGTGGTGGATTTATGGTTTTTTGTATTCAAAAAATAAGGATAAGGTGGTCTTTCTATGAAAAAATGGATACGACTTAGGCTGATGGTTGCTTTTACGTTGCTTATTCCTCTTTTATTCTTCAACGGTTTCAGCCCTGATGATGGGTATGCCGCATCTTCTTTAACCTTTACATCACATAGTAGTGGAGACAATTTACCAGTAGGGACTGTTCGAATTTCAGGGTCTTATTCAGATGTATCAAACATTCAACTCATTCTTGACGGTATGAAGGTTTCACAAGCTCAAATGCTTCCTGATGCAAATCAAACGCATTCAGGTAATTGGTACTATGATTTAGATACGCGTCCTTATGATGGTGAAATTGAAATTGTAGCAAGAGGCATGAATACCCTAACAAGATATACCTCCTGGTCTGAACCAATCCTTCTATCAGTGGATAATAAAAAAGCGAACATTCCTGCTGTTACAATCATTGATCCAGAAACCAATACAACAATAAAAAAACATAAGAAGGTTACCATCGCTGCCTCTGGAAAAAATCTGATTGAAGCGGTCTACATTCGTATTAACGGAAATGAATGGATTGCTGTTCAAAATCAAAACCATAATAACTACTCTCATCAACTTAAACTCCCTATTGATAAAGACAAGACATATAGTTTAGAAGCGAAAGCTGTAGATTCTATCGGGAATACAGGTTATAGTTCGACAGTTTATGTGAAAACAGGGGAAGGAAGACCATCCTCTACGAATTTTGAAAAACAAGACCGTGCGATGTGGATTTGGGAAAATGCATCTTACAATTTAATTTTCAATGAAGGGTCTCGAAAGGTATTAGATGCTATGGCTAAAGATACCACAACTTTTAACCAGGACCCCATTACAACGTTATATTTAGGAGTAGATGAGTACTTCGGTGTTGATATGCTAGAGGACGAAAGAGATCGAGTTAGGGACTTCCTCTCATGGGCCCATGACAATGGCTATAAAGTTCACGCGCTAATTGCTGGAGGCACCAATCCACCTCACTTTGGAGCATTTGAAAGATACCATGATGTTGCACTAAAAGAAGTTGAAAATATTATAAACTATAACCTCTCTTCCAATCAGGATGAACAATTTGATGGGGTGAATATTGATATAGAGCCCTATATTGCCTCTCAATTTAAGACAGAAAAACCTTCCTTGCAGCTTCAATATTTAAATTTATTAGAGAAAATGATGAACCTGAAAAAAGTTTCGGATTCAAGTTTGTTAATTGGAGCAGCCATTCCAAACTGGTATGACAGCTCGCAATACGCTGAAGCCATTACATGGGGACCAAAACTTGAAGAAGGACCAGAGCAAACAAAATGGCTATCTCAACATATCCAGGATATCCTGGATTACATTTCGATCATGGATTATCGCGATTTTGCAGAAGGGTCAAACGGCATTATTGAAAGAGCTCGAGATGAAATCGAATATGCTGAAGCGATCGGTAAACCAAACTCTGTTGTAATTGGAGTCGAAACGAAGGACATTGCCGATGGAGGAGACCCAGAGCTCATTTCGTTCAGAGAAGAAGGCAGAACCTACATGGAAGCGGAACTGGATAAAGTATATGCCTCCATGAATGGTTATAGCTCCTTTGGAGGGATCGCTCTGCATCATTATGACACGATCCGTTACTTACCATCCGAATGGAGTAGTGATGGAGTGTTATGGCAACCGCCACATGATACTGAGCCTCCAACCATGGTGGATCGTCAACCAAATGCCTCAACCAATAGTTATCAATCTATTCTTTTAGACTACGGGAGAGCTTATGACAATTACGAAGTTGAACACTATAACATTTATCGTGGCCTTACCGCTGATTTTACTCCTAATGAGAGTAACTTAGCTGGATCTAGTAGAAGGTTATCTTTTGTAGACAGCGGTTTGATGGCAGACACAACCTATTATTACAAAGTGGCAGCTGTAGATGTAAGAGGGAATATTGGCCCGATTTCATCCGTTACCACTACTACGACATATTCATCAAACTTAAAACCAATGATTATCGGAGAAGCTTCTATAACCTATGAAAATGGGAAAGCACATGTCTCATTACAAATCATTGATCAAAAGACGAATTCTCCTGTAATAGCGAACATAAGCGGTCGTTTTGAGTATCTGAGCGGCAAAGTTGTTAGTGGTACAACTGATGAGAACGGGGAGATTACGTTTACATCAGAGTCTTTTGGTATAAACAAAGGCAAAATTGGGTTCAAAGTGAATTCGATTGCTGCGAATGAGTATTATTGGGCTTCAGCTAGTGATGTTCCATATAATCTTTCCACAACATGGTCCCTTGAAAGTGTTTCTGCAAGCCAAGACGCTCATGTTCGAAGTGATTCATATGGAGATACGAACTACGGTGATGCAACGATATTAAAAGTAAAGGGACTAGAAGCAACGATACAGAACTATGATCGAATAAGTTTTATCCAGTTTTCGAATAACCAATCATCCTTAACGGATACAAAAAATGTGATCCTTAAAATTTACGTAGATCGTGGTATTAGTGATCCTGACGTCCCAAGTGTTCCCGTCTCCGTCTATGGGGCTCAGAATGCCTCATGGGATGAGAATAAGATAACGTGGAATACACAGCCAGACCCACAAACGTTTACAAAATTAGGGCAGATCGATATTTCTGGAGCTGGTTGGTATCAAATCGATGTTACAGCATGGGTCTCTCAATTAGAAAATATTGATACCCTTAGCTTCCGTTTATCAGATGAAGCTCTTAAAGATCGATTAGTTCCAATTCATAGTAAAGAAAATGATAACCCGGCAGTACTAGAAATCAAAAAATAAGCTGAGAGGGTTGCCTTTTCATGAAGGCAACTCTTTCACATATAAGGTCATAATTAGGTCGTTGTATCTTCCTATCCCTTTCTCTAAAATTTAATAAAGCTAGAAGAAATTTTGCCGACAAAACATAGGAGGATTCGGATGGACACTTCTACGAAAAAGAGTACCTTCTTCTATGAACGACACGATAAAACGTTTCTGAAAGACGCATGTGAAAAGTACTGGAAAGATGAATTTAAAGAGGTGATTAGCAGGGCTGATCTCGCTTGCAACCAAACGTTTGTGTTTACCCATCGTTGGGATATGGAACGTTGTGAGACACCGATAACATTTGATCATGAAATCGATTGGACGTTTCGTTATAAAGGAGATTTTGAGTGGACGGTCAACCTTAATCGTTCGAGATTCATGGCGGAATTGGGTCAGGCGTATTGGCTTACTGGAGATGAAAAATATGCTAAAGCTTATATACATCTGATGAAAGATTGGATCAGTCAAAACCCTTTAACGGAAGAAGAGATTCAACAGAGTGAAGCCACTCAATATAATGTGAAAGATACGTGGCGTAAGTTAGACAGTGGTATTCGAATAACAAATTGGATAAAAGGCTACTTTTGTGTAAGGGAATCAGAAGCTTGGGGGACAAATGAAGAAAATCAATTCAGAGAAGCCCTTTGGTGGCATGGTCGATACTTAAGTGTTGCATATACCCCTCACGACAAGCAAAGTAACTGGGGGTTCTTAGAAACAAACGGTCTATTTCAAATAGCTTTATTGTTTCCACATTTTAATGAATCCCATAAATGGTTAGAGTTAGCGATTCAACGCTTGGAAGCTATGTGTGAGCTTCAGGTATTTGAGGATGGCATGCATAACGAACAAAGTCCGATGTATCATCATGAGGTACTCCATTGTCTATTTGAACCGGTTTTGTTAGCCAGCATGAATGGGCTAGAGATTCCAGAAACCCTAAATAAATCGTTAAATGCGATGTTTACAGCTTCCTTAGCATTTGTGAAACCTAATGGGCATCAACCCATGATCAGCGATAGTGACCATACAGATATACGTGATGTGTTAAGTCGTGGAGCGGTCTTATTTCATCGAGGAGATTTAAAGTATAAAGGATATCCTGTTTTAGACTTTGAAGGTCTTTGGTATTTTGGAAAGGATGGTATGAAAACGTATGAAGCGCTTAGAAGCCATCCACCTTCTTTTAATTCGATTCATCTAGAGGAATCAGGATATACCATTATGCGTGATGACTGGAGTTCAGATGAGCATTATCTATTATTTGATGGAGGACACATGGACATTATTCGTGCCCATGGCCATGATGACTTTTTACATTTTGATTTAAGTGCGAACGGTGAAGATTTATTGGTTGATACAGGTCGATACACGTACATGGAAAACGAAGAAAGACGATATTTTAAGGAATCATTCCAGCACAATACAACCAGTGTAGATGACCAAACGATCTCCCAATATCAAAATTCATGGAGTTGGGATCAAGTAGCGCAACCTGTTCAGCATTATTGGAAGAGCGACCCTTCATTTGATTTTGTGCAAGCAGGACACAATGGATATTGGAACCTAGATGATCCAGTTCAAGTACTAAGGCAAATTTTTTATGTGAAGCCGCATTACTGGGTTTTAGTTGATACGTTTCATTCAAAAGAAGAACACGATTATAAACAACATTTTCATTTTGATGAGCATGCAAATGTCGAAATCGACTCTTTAAATGATATCGTTCGAGTAGAAGGGCGCAATGGAAGCAACTTAAATATGATTCAATTCGAATCTGTACAATATGAGAAAGATACCTGTTGGATTTCGAGGGACTACAATCAAAAGCAAGCATCAAATAAAATCAGGTGTCAGAAAAAAGGGAATGGACTTACGAAATTCATAACAGCACTCGTTCCTTTTAAGAAAAATGAAGAGCCAGATATTTCGATTGAGAAAGTCGATGTATGGAATTCACGCTCACAAATACTTTCCGAGGACCAAGTGACTGCTCTGCAAGTAAACAGAGGAGAAGAATCAGAAATCATCGTTTTTTCTCATCAAGGACCTTACAGTTATCAATTTGCCGGCACGCAAATGACTGGAGATGTTCTTTTTGTGAAACGCCATCAAGCTCAGGAACAAAAGTGGGTTGTAAAAGTGTAAGTACTAGAAACATGGTAAGAAGGAGAGAAATCATCAGGATGAAGGTGATTCTCTCCTAATTCGTTTCTTTAGCTACCCCTATTCTTTTTCTGTACTGAGACGGGGTTACACCAAGAATCTTTTTAAAGGTTTTCGTGAAGTGTGGATAATCACCATATCCTGTGGCATAAGCCACTTCATACGTTTTATACGTTGGGTTGTTGAGCAGTTCCTTTGCTTTTTCCATACGTAATTTGGTGACATACTGCTTAAAACTAATCCCCATCTCGGCTTTAAATTCCATACTAAAATAGGAAGGAGACATTCCAATTGTATCGGCAACTTCCACTAGTGAAAGATCTTCCACTGCATAGTGTTCATCAATGTATTTAACAGTTGTTAATATGCTGTTTCGGTGACCGATATTTCTGGAAGTCTTAAGGTTTTGGATGATGTTTTGGCACATGACCATTATGGAGTCTTTGATTTCATTCTCCTCATAAGGAATGTCCGAAGCTTGAATAACTTCATCTTTAATAGGATTCGATTGTTTCTCCAGTTCTGATTGGAAATAAATCAGAAAATCCGAATACATGGAGCGTAATGAATGGGTTTTACTCTTAGCGTCTTTCAGTTTTTCATGATATTCATCAATCAATTTCATTACTTGTTCTTCTTCTAAAAGCCACAATTGCTGCACGAGTTTCTCCGTATATGATTTTATGACTCCTAAACATTCGCTTCTTTCTTTTGACGAGTTAAGCTCTCCAACGATCTGCTGATGGACCTTTTCTAAAGATGAAAGAAACTGTTCAGGCTTGATCGGTTTCAATAAAAAGTCGACAACGCCATATCGAATCGCTTCTTGAGCATATTCAAATTCATCATAACCCGATATAATGATGAACTTTGAATGTTTGTTTGTTTTTTTAACTTCCTTAATAAATTTGAGGCCATTCATCTTAGGCATTCGAATATCCGTAATAATCAAGTCTGGATTACATTGCTGGTTTAAGTGCAACGCTTCTTCACCATCTTTTGCTTCACCTACTACTTTAAATCCTGTTTCATTTCCTTCAATTAAAGCAAGAAGACTCCGTTTAATCATTTTTTCGTCATCAACCAAAATAACAGAATACATGGTTAAGCCTCCCTTTTATTAAATGTAGTGGTGTACGGCAATCTTATCTCTATGGTCGTTCCTGACTCGTCCGATTTAGTAATATATATGCCGAATGGAGAGCCAAAGTTGCCAAAAATTCGCTTATGCACGTTAATTAAGCCGATCCTCTTAGTCGTTTTATTATCAGAAGGTGGATCTTCATTATGCTTAAATGCTTGATTGAACATGGTTTGGGTTTGCTCGTTCATGCCTTTGCCTTGATCGACAATGGATAGCTTATAATAATCAGCACATTGTTCTCCGTAAATCCCGATAAACGTTGGAGTGAGCTCATAATCCTCATAACCATGGATAAATGCATTTTCGATGATGGGTTGAATGGTTAGTCTTGCAGTAAGTACCTCTTTTATCTCTTCTTTAGAAACTTCCAGAAAAACAGATAGATCCTCAAAACGTTCTTGTTGAATGTCCAGATAGGTTTGGATCTGGTTAATTTCTTCTTCTAAGGTGACGACGCTTTTCGTGTTGCTAACATTGTAACGAAACATATCAGCTAAACTTGTCGTCATTTTACTAATCATCATTTGTTTTTCGATAATGGCATGCGAGTTGATGATTTCAAGCGTGTTGTACAAAAAGTGAGGATTGATCTGCGATTGCATGGCTTGTAATTCCGATTCTCTCGTTTTCAATTCCATCTCTTTCTCGATTAATTTGGAATGCTGGATTTCTTTCATTAATCGATCAAGATCTCCAGTCATATTGTAAAAGCTATTATACAAGTCGCTAATTTCATCATTCCGATAAATAGGTAAGGGCTGCTTCTTTTGAATATTTAATTTTCCAGATTGAGCTTTCTTCATTAAGTTTTGCAAGGTTGTTAATGAGTAGGTGAGTGAAAAAGAAAAGCCGCCTATGAACAACAAAGCTATACCGATAAGAATGAGGCCAATCCAAGCGGTGGAGTTTCTTAAGCTGATCAGATTGGCCATAATTTGATTCATCGGGACATTGGCTACCATTGTCCATTTGGATTGAGGAGAATAATCATAAACCATTAGAGTCTTTAAGCTTTCATGATTTTGAATGGAGAAACGGTCATTCGTATGGTTTGCTGCTTGTTTACTAGAAAACGTTTGTCCGAGCTGATCTTCATTAGGGTGGTAGATGATCTTGTTTTGGTCATTCACAATCCACACTTGTTTAAAGTGACTTAATGTAACTTCGTTAATAATATTCGAGATTTGATTCAAACGAAGGTTCACAATGAGAAGACCTGACGTATTATAGGTGTTCTTATCATATACTTTTCTTACGACTGTAAGGACAGGGGTGGAGTGGATAAAGTCTATATGGATAAATTGATAAGGTTCTAAGTTATTAACGTCATCCCATAATTCGTAATTCATTTGTCTAATATGATCCATATTCAAATAGTCGTTCACTTTTGAGTAGTTATGTACTTGCATACCATTTTGATTAATCAGGGATATGCCAAATATGTCGGAACGTCCATTTAATAGGGGAGAGAAGGCTTCTTCTTGAATTTGTTGAGAGATAATGAATCGCTTGTATCGGTTCGAATTAAAGGTGTTCATATCAAGAAATTGCTGTACTTGAGGGTTGGATAGAAAAGGGTAAGTAGCTTGTTCTAAATCATGTAAATAAAAGTCCATGTATTCATTCGTCTGTGTTAAAAGGTGCTGACTATATTGCACGGCATTTTCTTCAATCGTTTCAGTTGTCTTTTCAAACCAAATAAAACCTAGAACAAGTAAAGGAATACATACAAATAAGAGGATAATCATAAAAAGCTTAGAATTTATAGAACTAAGTTTAAACGACATCAAGCAAGCTCCTTTAAAATAGTAGAAACTTCCACGTACTATTTATTTTATTGAAAAAAACACAATATTTCAAATATTTTTACATTTTCTATTATTAACATCGGTTTTAATATAATATGTAAGCGTTTTCTTAAAAAGGGGAGGAGAAAAGATGAATCAAAGAAAGGTTATGAAATTATGGTTTGCTTTTATGACAGTTTTTGCTTTGTTCCTTGCAGGTTGTACAGACGAATCATCGGGTAATGGTGGCGATGATTCAGAGGCTACTGAGATTACGTTAGGGTTTTATTCTTCAGGTAGTGCAGATGAGAAGATGCAGGAGTTGATCGATAAGTTTGAGGAACAACATCCTGATATTAAAATTAAAACCCAAAATGCGCCTTATTCACAGTTTTTTCAAAAGCTAGATACTCAAATCGCAGGGGGAACGGCACCTGATGTTTGGCTTTCAGACGGTGTTTTTGTTCAAAAATATGCTGAGCGTGGGGCTGCAAAAGATTTAACAGAATGGATAGATCAAGACCTAAATAAAGATGATTATTATGGTCTAGATTTTAACAAAGGACCAAACGGAAAGTATTGGGCTGTACCTCAAGGTATCCAAATTGCAACGCTATTCTATAACAAGGACATGTTTGATGAAGCGGGCGTTGATTACCCGGATGAAAGTTGGACATGGGAAGACTTAAAAGAAGCTGGAGCTAAACTGACGGTTGATACGAGTGGTAAAACAGCAAATGAATCTGGGTTTAAATCCAACAGTGTTAATCAATATGGTCTTACATTCTTCAGTATTACAGAAGGTTGGATGACCGTCTTGAAGTCTTATGGCGGTGGCATTCTGGATGAGAGTTTACAAGAATCGATTATTGATTCACCAGAAAATAAAGAAGCGATGGAGTACATTGTAGATGGTATGGATCGTGGGATTTTTACAGATCCTTCAGACCTACAAGCTTTCCAAAGCGCGATGTCTCCTTTCCCAAGTGAGACAGCTGCTATGAGAATTGGAATCTATGCACGCGTACTAGCTGCGAATGAAACAGGTGTAAACTATGATGTTACGGTTCTTCCAAAAGGACCAACTGGAGAAAGATTCTCGCCAGTTATTGCGAATTCATGGATTATTAACAATGATGCTTCTGATGCAAAAGCAAAGGCTGCCTGGGAATGGGTGAAATACTGGGTGTCAGAGGATGACGTTCAGAAAGAATGGGCTGAGCTAGGTGAAGCCGTTCCTGTGAAAAAATCTGTAGCGCAGTCTGATATGTTCTTAAATTCAGGTGATAAGCCGGCAAATAAACAAGCATTTTTAGAGAGTTTTGACTTTGCAGGCACATTAGATGTGAATGCTGTTTGGTCAGAATGGGTGAAGAAAACAGGAGACAACTTCAACCGAGCATTTTTAAAAGAAGCGAGTATTGAAGAAGCTCTAGAACGCGCGGATAAGGAAGTACAAAAAGTGTTAGATGAATTCTATGAGAATCAATAACACCTATAGCGTTGAATTCCTTATAGAAAGTGTGACGTTTAATGTTGGGTAATACGAGATTACAAAAAAACACACCAAAGCCTAAAATGGTGAAACGTAAAAGAAAATTAAGTCATGAGGGTAAATGGGGATTACTTATGGTATCCCCATACCTCATTCATTTTATAGTTTTTATTGCCTTTACGTTATTGGCATCCTTATATTTTAGTTTTTCTCGTTACGACATGCTTAATGCCCCACAATGGATCGGTTTAGAGAATTATAACAAACTCATTAATGATCCAGTATTTTGGAAATCTTTATGGAATACGGTTTATTTCACCGTCTTATTTGTACCTGCACAAACGATATTAGCTTTGATCCTCGCTGTGGCACTCAATCAAAGTCTTAAAGGGCTTAAATTTTACCGAATTGCACATTTTATACCTGTTATTTCTTCATGGACGGTCGTACTTTACGTAGCAGATGCGATCTTTAATCCGCGTTTTGGTTTAGCCAATGATCTTCTTGTGAAATTAGGATCAGAACCTAAACAATGGCTAAATGATGAAGCACTTGTTATTCCAGTCCTTGTTGCCGTAGCTGTTTGGAAAGGGATCGGATATATGATGGTGATCTTTTTAGCTGGACTGCAAAATGTTCCGGAGGATCTTTATGAAGCTGCTGAAGTAGAAGGCGCAGGGGTCTTGAAGAAATTCCGACATGTTACGATTCCACTGATTTCTGGAACGACTTTTCTAGTTCTAGTCCTTAGTACGATTACAACGTTTCAAGCGTTTGAACAAATCTATGTTATGACAGGGAATTCAGGAGATATTACAGCAGCGGGTGGGCCGAATAATGCCAGTATGGTCTTAATGCTGTACTTATTCCAGCAAGGATTTGCTTTCTTGAAAATGGGCTATGCATCTGCTATTGCATGGGTGCTGTTTCTTATTCTTTTTGTCATTACATTAATCCAAGTGAAGATGCAAAAGAAGTGGGTTCATTATGAAAAGTAGAGAAGCATTCTATGTTAGAGGTGTTTGTAATGAAAAAGAATCCAAATAAAAGAAGAAAGATCATTAGCTATATCATTATTACGTTAAGTGCCATGATTATGTTGACGCCTTTTATTACAGCTGCCTTTAATTCATTAAAAACCTATAAACAATATACCGCGATTCCAGTCGAATATATACCTAATCCGTTTAGATGGCAGAACTACATTGAAGTGTGGAAAATGACGGATTTTGCCCAATACGGATGGAATAGTTTTATCGTAACTGTCTTGTCAGTGCTGGGAGCATTATTATCCTGTTCCATGGTGGCTTATGCCTTTGCGCGATTAGATTTTCCTTTTAAAAACTCCTTGTTCATCATGGTCTTAGGAACGCTCATGATCCCACCTGTTGTCATGATTATCCCTCAATTTATTATCTTTAAACATATGGGGGCTCTCGACACCCTCGTTCCTTTATGGATACTAGAATGGCTAGCTCAACCGTTTGGTGTATTCCTCATGCGACAGGCCTTTCTTAGCATTCCAAAAGAGTATGAAGAGGCGGCTAAATTGGACGGATGTTCGCCACTTCAAACGTATTGGCGGATATTCATGCCTATGTGTAAGCCGCAATTGGCTACCTTAACAATCTTTACGTTTATGACCAAATGGAATGAGATTATGGCGCCTGCTATTTATCTATCCTCTTCAGAGAAATTCACGTTACCTATAGGTGTCCTTTCGATGTCTGGAGCCTGGTTTGGAAAAGAACAGTATTTAGTAGCTGCTGCATTAATGTCCTTATTTCCAATTTTAATTGTATTCTTCTTTACGGAGAAATTCTTTGTAAAAGGAGCCAGTTCATCAGGTTTAAAATAATTGTTTAAATCGGAAAGATAGGATGTGAGGTTGTGAAAACCAAAGCGTTATTGATTGGAACGGAAGAGATGATCGAAAGCGTGAATCGAATCCGTGATGATTTTCCGGGGTTCAACTTTATCCCTTTGGTTGTTGGTCCGAACATGAAGCAAATTCTGCAAAAGTTCCAGTCCGATGGCATTGATTGTGCCATCGTGATCCATCCTCTATCTTTTAATCAAAACATAACGGAGATGTTCAATGATATCCCTGTGTATGAGTTGAGATACTCGATTACAGCATTATATAAAACGCTCTTCAAAAGTGTATTAACGTCTACACATGAAGCTGGGTCAATCAAGTTGAGTGTAGATGTTTTTTACGAAGAGAAGATGATAGAAAAGCTTCAAAACGAAGGGATTCAAAATACTCCATTGTATATAAAAGAGCACCCTTCAAAGATGAAACCAAAAGACTTATTAGATTTTCATTTAAAGTCTATTGAGGTTCATAACGTTAAAACAATCGTAACGAGTCACCCCGCAATTGTGGATGCATTGCGCGACTATCCTGTTGAGGTAGATCTTGTTACACCAACAGACACTTGTGTTCGCGAATTTTTATATGAGTTATCTCACAAAATCAAAGTTACCTCTTTTTCAGAGTTTCCGATACGCTATGAAAGCGATAAAGCGATTGAACACTTTAAAAAACAGGGTGTAAGTGGAGCGACCATTTATAAATTACGGTGTTTATGTCAATCAATCGGCCGAAACAACATTACTGCTGCAGAACTGTCAAAGGGATTTGCGATCACATTAAGAAGTGCAAGAAGGATCCTCACGACTTTAGAAAACCAGAAAGTGGCGAAGGTGGTAGGAGAAGAACAATTGAATGGAAGAGGGCGCCCGCGGAATGTGTATCACATCGATTTTGATCAAATGAATGAAGAGGTCGTACCTGCTGCTGTTATAAACTAAATCGCGTTTGGAGAGAGGAGGAGTAGGATTGACTTCATTTTTAATGAATACGGTCCTTTTAGAGAAAAATCGATGGGAAGAGGGACGGAACCCCTCGATTGCTGTAAGTGAATGGCTACCTAAACTGACAACAGACGGGTTTGATGGGATTGAGTTGTGGGAGAATCATAGCTTAAAAGCATCGGAGCCTGAAATCCAACTTCTTAAACATTCCTCTATACATGTAGAAGTTTACAACTCCTATGTAAGCTTTGAAAACGGATATGAACAAGAAAGATCCCAAACTGCAAATATGGTAAATAGACTTCGAGCCAACAAAATCAAGTTCAATTTCGGTAAAGACCCAGAACGTCTGGATGAATATATTCAAAACTTTCAAGAATGGAAGGACCAATTGCCATATGAGTGTACATTTCTTTGTGAATGCCATCCAGGTACTGTCATGGAAGATCCGAAAATAGCCAAGGATGTTTTTAAGCAGATTGGCTCCAAAGACATCGGGGCCATGATTCATCCTTTTCATAAGAGTACGGATTTAACTAGCTGGTTTAAGCATTTAGGAGAGAAAGTTGTCTATGCTCACGTGAGTTTATTTGATGGGATTCGTTTTCACTTGTTAGAGCGCTATCCTGAATTTGTTGAAAGCCGTGTACAAGATCTTAAGGATAAAGGATTTAACGGAGATTTTTCTTTAGAATTTACGGAAGGTACAGCTGAGGAGAATGAAACACCAGAACAGTTATATAACAATGCGATTCGAGACTTATCTTTTCTCAAAGTTAGATGGAAAAGTCTTGCTAAGGAGATATAAACATGTCTTTAACGGTAGCATTAATTGGAGCGGGGATTATTTCATCAGAGCATTTAAAAGCCATTAGTCGCATGAAAGAGTTACAAGCTATAGCTGTTGCTGATATTGATGAGGCTAAAGTGAAGGAAGTAAGTAGAGAATATAATCTTATTGGGTATGTTGATTATCGTGAATTGGTACAAAATGAAAATCCAGATATTGTGGTGATCAGTCTTCCGCATTTTTTACATAAAGATGCGGCTATATTTTGTGCTCGAAACGGGTGTCACATTTTATTAGAAAAACCAATGGCTCTAAATACGCAAGAGTGTGATGAAATTCTTCAAGCAGCTTTGGATCATGATGTTCAGCTGATGATTGGGCATATCCAACATTATTTCCCGGAAAATGATGTAGCGAAAAAAATGATTCATGAAGGGGACCTAGGCGAGCTTGTTCAAATCACTGAGACCAGGCATATGAACTACTTTAAACAGGATCGACCGGCTTGGTTTTTGGAGCGTGATAAAGCTGGTGGGGGCATCATGATGAATTTAGGTGCTCATTCAATTGATAAAATCCAGTGGTTGTTGAACTCCCGCTTCTCAAGAGTAATGTCGAACTTGAGTTTTCATAGTCGTCATTTAGGCATTTCAAGTGATATTGAAGGGAGCGGCCTAATGTATTTGGAGACAGAAAAGGGGGTTCCTGTCACCATATCCATCTCGGGATATGAAGTGGTTCCCAAGCATATAACGGAACTGATTTTCACAAAAGGGATGATGAAGGTTGAGGTAGGAAAAGGAGTGTATGTTAGTCAGGGTGGCTCATATTCTCAAGTACCAACACCAAGCGATAAATCTCCCTTTGAAAAGCAATTCATGGAGTTGATAGATGCTATACAAGGAAAGCGTATTTTAGAGAATTCAGGTTCCTATGGCAAATCAGTCGTCAACGTAATTCAAGGAATCTATGAATCACATGAAAGAAGAAACATAATTGAAATCAATGAGGTGGGAGTCGATTGATATGAAACTTTCATTTAAAGGAGACTTGAGAGAGCTAACACCTGGGATTAAACAATTGAGCGGGGAGTTAGGATTCTATCTAACAGAAGAAGGAGTGTCAGTTTCTGTTCACAAGTGGGATCAAAAAAAGCTTCAGATTACCTATCAAGATGGAGAAGCCCATATATACTTTCAGGAGAACATTCACTTTTTCAGAGCTTTAGGACTCTTCTTGGAACATGTATCAATGCGTGACTCCTTCACATTGGAAGAAACGCCGCAGTTTATAACCAATGGCATTATGCTGGATTGTTCCAGAAACGCTGTCATGCAAGTCCACCAAATGAAAAAACTCGTACGAACAATGGCTACAATGGGCTTAAACATGCTTATGCTTTATATGGAAGATACATATGAAATTGAGGAGCAACCTTACTTTGGGTATATGCGTGGGCGTTATTCAAAGGAAGAATTACGTGATATCGAAACGTATGCTCATCAGTTCGGTGTAGAAGTAATCCCGAGTATTCAAACCTTGGCACACCTTTCTACGTTTTTACGTTGGGATACGAGAAATCAATATAAAGATACTTCAGATATACTCTTGGCAGGTTCACCGGATACATACGAATTAATTCAGCAAATGATCGAATCCGCATCATCCCCGTTTCAAAGCAATCGAATCCATATCGGAATGGATGAAGCCCATCTAATGGGGAAAGGTCAATATCTCAAGAAAAATGGTTATAAACCGACTTTCCAAATCATGAATGACCATCTAAATGAAGTGTTGAACATTACGAGGGAAAAAGGATTGGATCCCATGATTTGGAGTGATATGTATTTTCGAATGGCCTCTAAAGAAGGGCACTATTACGATCAAGACGCTATCATTCCAAAAGAAGTCATAGAGGATATGCCAAAAGATGTGCAGTTTGTTTACTGGGATTACTATCATGAGGATGAAGCGGTCTATCGTGATTTTCTGAGGAAGCATAAATCCTTTGGTTCAACACCTTTATTCGCTGGTGGACTGTGGACGTGGAACGGAATATCCATCAACTACAATAAAGCCTGGAACACGTTACAAGCTGCATTACCCGCTTGTAAGAAGGAAGGCGTAACGGAGGTTTTTGCCACGCTCTGGGGAGATGATGGGGCAGAGACTAATGCCTTCTCGAGTCTGTTAGGATTGCAACTTTTAGCAGAACATAACTATTCTGATCATATAGATGAAGAAAAGGTAAAACGTCGCTTCCAATTTTGTACCGGTGCGGATGCTGACGCTTTTCTTGCTTTAGGAAGATTAGACCAGCCTCCTTATAAGTCTAAAGAGGTTCAGCTCGAACCAGACAATCCATCGAAATTTTTACTATGGCAAGATCCTTTAATGGGATTGTTTGATAAGCAAGTAGAAGGTATTCCACTTAACGACTATTATAAGGGGCTTGAAGCAGAACTGAAAAAAGCAAAACCAAAAGCAGGTGAGTGGTACTCAATTTTTGATGTCCCTACACAAATCTGCTCCGTACTAAGCATTAAGAGTGAGATAGGGATCACGTTGAAAAAACATTACGATACTAAGGATCATCAGTCATTAGAAAATATCCTGAATCAAGATTTACTACTATTAAAAGAAAGGATAAAAACGTTACGAACTTTCCATTGTGATGAGTGGATGAACTATCATAAGCCTTTCGGGTGGGAAACGCTAGATATTCGTTATGGTGGATTATTAGCGCGTATAGACACAACTAGAAGAAGGTTGCGTCAGTACTTGCAAGGGGAAATAGATTCAATACCAGAGTTAGAACAAGAAAAATTGAAATACTTTAATGAGCGTGAAGCTCCTGGATTTGTAAGGAGTAATGTTTATAAAAATATTGTCACTCCAAATGTATTTTAATTGTAATGCTTGAAGTTGTTAGATAACACAAGGGGCATTAACAAATTAATTATATAATGAGTTAATCATGGCACACTAATAAGAAATCTTGGAGGTGCCATAAATGGATAAGAGAAAATGGAATGAAGAAGCAGGAATGAATAATAACTTATCACCGGAGACATATGAAAATCAGGATCACGAATTTACTGAAGAATTAGCCGATGGCGGAGAACGAAATAAAATAGCTGAAAAGCAAGCAAAAGTAGAGAATAAGAGAAAGTAAAAATTTGTTCACAATAAGAGCTTTAAGCACATCAACCATGCTTTACGGTTCATTTCAGTGGGTACATTACAAATGTGCTAGCCTAATACAAGTGTAAGCTGATTCATATATATGCTTAATATATCAGGATACACAGAAAGGATGAGGTAAATGAAAGTTCTTATTGTTGGAGCAAACGGTCAAATTGGAAAGCATCTCGTTTCCTCTATTCAAGATCATAATCAACTAGATGCTAAAGCTATGATTCGTAAAGAAGAGCAAGCGTCTTATTTTGAAGATATGGGTGCAGAAACCGCAGTTGTTGATTTGGAAGGAGATATAGGTCCAATAGCCAAAGCTGCTGAAGGAGTAGATGCCATTGTTTTCACAGCAGGTTCTGGACCGCATACAGGGGCAGATAAAACTGTCTTAGTTGACTTAGACGGTGCTGTTAAAACTATGAAGGCAGCAGAAAAAGCTGGCGTAAAGCGTTTTGTCATGATTAGTTCCTATGACACTACACGCGAAGCTATACAATCTGCCTCGTCCTCATTTGCACCTTATGTAGCTGCAAAGCACTATGCAGATGAATGGTTGAAATCAACAGATTTGGATTATACGATTATACATCCCGGAAGGCTAACGAATGATGAAGGAACTAGAAAAGTGAAGGCAGCACCTCGAGTGGACCGAGATGAAATTCCAAGAGAAGATGTAGCAAGTGTGATCGTTGCAAGTCTAGAAAATGATTCGACGGTTGGGAAGGAATATCAGGTTGTAAAAGGTTCTGAAGAGATCAATGATGCTATTAAGTCACTATAATTAGTAGGATATCTATAAAATTCTCACTTTAATAATAAAGATTCCTTGTAATTTTTTATACAAGGAACCTTTTGTTTTAGTTATTTTGTTAGAAAGTTCTCCGTATAATATGGTCTTGAGTCTTCATTAAAAGCTACTCCTACAGCGAGCATTTCAAACTTCGAATGTAAAATGTTCTTTCTGTGTCCAAGTGAGTTCATTAACCCTGCATGGGTGTAAATACTACTCAGTTGACCTGCTGCGATGTTCTCTCCAGCCGTGATGAATGGAATATTATCCTCATTCATTCGATCAAAAGGCGATTGACCTTCTAGATTTTCGTGACTGAAGAAGTTGTTTTCAGCCATATCTAAACTATGAGCACGAGCTGTTTTTCTTACTGAATCAGCCCATGATAAAGGTGATAGATCATGTTTAACTCTTGCTGCATTGGTTATATCGAATAATTGATATTCAAACCCTTTCTTTAGCTGATCGCTGGGGTCAGGGTAGAACCCTTTCTTTTTTTGCTCGAGCTCGGAACTGATGATTTGGATGGCTGTTACTTTGTTACTCTGATGTTTGTCATAAAAAATAGTTACATAATTCTCGTTAATGGAAAATACATCATATTCCTCGTTACTTTGCCACTTATAACGAGTAAAACCTTTTCTTATAGATTGAAGAGGCTCATCTAACGTTTCAAGCACAGAGTCTCTCGTACTAGTAAAGTTAATTCCAAGTTTAGATGTTAATAAATCCTGATTTGTATATAAACCAACCACTTTATTTTCTTCATTATAAGCAGTCATAAAAAAGTTATGATAATTTTCATGATACGTCACCCATTGAACACCATATTCATTCATAGAACTACGCTTGGGTGTACCCACACTTTGTTCTACTTCAGCACGTGTATCTCCAATTTCAATATTATGAATGGAAAAAGAGTGCTGATTAGGTGTATTTAGTTCTGGTTTTTCAGGTGCTGGTGGATCTGATTCTGGTTGTTGGACTCCCTCTAATGTTTCTTGGAACTGTCTCATTATATACCGAAGTTCTCGTTCAAATTGAGTGATTGCACTGCTTACTTTTGGATTCTCTTTTATTTCATCAATATCTTCTTGAATTTCTTCAAAAGCCCCATTTATTCCAGATTGTTTTATGCTATCTCCATAAGAATTCCAGAATACTCCTGCAATAATTAATAAAAGAAAGACCCTTAGTACTTTCGACAACTATAACACTCCTATCGTGTCATATATTTAAAGCGAATTCTAATAGTATAGACAAAATATAAACCTTTTTTCAAATGATTTAATTTTATTTTCACAGGAAAAGGGGGGCAGGCACGAACTGAATTCTTAATGATCTGCTTGTTTTTCTAACTTATAGACAAGCACTCCGCCAATCAACAACGTAATCCCAAGGAGCTTCTGCCAAGTAAGAGCAGAAGCTTCAAAGCCGAACCAGCCAATCGTATTAATTGTAAAGGCAATAACGATTTGGGAGATGAGGGCGATGGAGATTGCATAGGCCGGGCCTATCAGCGTTACACCTCTCATCAAAAAGAATACGATTCCTACACCAAAGACACCGCCAAATAAAAATATGGGGTTCACGTTCCCGAATTCTAGAAGACTTTTTTCCTCAATGGAAAAAAAGACGACTAATGAACAGGCGAGCCCTAGTCCTAGGACAAGGCTCGTTGTAGCCCAAGGGCCCGTTCTTTCGCTTACTCGAGCATTAAATACATTTTGAAGACTAATTAAGATGCCCGCTATAATCGCTAATACTATTCCTATCATCTGAAGCTCTCCTATTCATATATATTCCCGTTCGCTAGAGTACTGAGTTTATCGAGATCTTGAATGATAATAGAACCATTAGACCGTTCAATAATATTGTCTGAAGCCATCTTCTTTAACACACGGTTCAGATGACGGTAACTCGTACCAATCCATTCTGCCAGCTCTCTTAAATTCGAAGTTCGCATTTCCTGATGAAACATCGTCCCTTCCCCTAAAGAGGAGATCGATAACAAATAGCTTGCAAGTCGAACTTCAACTGGATAGAGCATGTGCATACTCGTCGTATGAGATTCGGTATAAAATTTATGAGAAACGGTTTCCAGTAAGAAACGTATAAAAGCGGGATGGTCCTGTTCAAGTTTTTCTAATTCAGAGAAAGGGGCTGCAAGCATGAACCCATCCGTGACCGCCTCTACTGAATTCATGACCACATTCCCTTTGACATATTCAACATCACCAATAAGAGCGAGTGGACGTTTAAATCGATTAATTAAAGACTTTCCTTCAGGAGATAGAGTGAAAATCTTAATTTTCCCTTCTACAAGAAAATATAGTTCACTTAGTTCTTCCCCTGTTGAAAAAAGAACATCTCCTGTCTGAAAACCATATAACTTGATATGGTTTTGAAAATACTCAGGAAATAACCCATCCAGTTTATATTGTCTCATGTATGAAGCTATATTAATGGGCTGTATTTCTTTCACAGTATAAACTCCTTCTTTTATAGTTGGAAAAGGATAACCCCGACAAGCATCATCGTAAGACCTACTCCCTGACGTAATGTTATTGGAATTTTCCTTTCACCGAACCATCCTTTTGATTCTATAACAAAGGCTGTTAGGATTTGTGAAACGAGAAGTATGGCGATGGCAGAGGCTGGACCTATTTTATGAATCGCTGTCAGTTCTGAAAAGACAACAATAACTCCAAATGATCCCCCAATCAAATATAAAAAGGGCACCTTCTTAAAACTTCTCCCTTTCCCATCTCTTACATTCATATATACAGACATAGCTATGATAAAGGCAATAATGTGAACCATGGAAGTTGTATGCCAACCACCAATTGCGTCACTCATCCTTGCGTTAAAAATGCCCTGCATGGTAATACATAATCCACCAAACAGTGAAAATAAAGCACCTTTCATATTGCATCCTCCTATCCTGAATCTATTTAAAAGGAAGAAGGATGGATTTTAAAGGACATATGTCCCTAAATGTATAAAAAAATGCTTGGAATAATAAAAGTGCCTGTCACTACCCGAAATATATCGAACATCAACGTTTAATTCGACACCATTCGGGAGGTGACAGGCACTTTCTCGAAAGAGGTATTGAGCAGTCATGGAGTGTAATGAATATAAATAAAGCTGCCTCATAATGTGTTAATCCTTATGAGGCAGCTTTTTATATTAATGTATATATACCTTATCCAGTATATCCTTCTGTTGTTGGAGTTTGGTTGATGCTTGAGTCATGATTTAGGTCCCCTTCTAGGGAAGACACGACAACTGCGGCTGAAGCGTCTCCTGTTACGTTGACAGATGTTCTAAACATGTCTAGAACTCGGTCAATTCCTGCAATAAGAGCGATACCTTCTAATGGAAGACCAACAGATGTCATAACCATCGTCAGCATAACTAACCCTGCACTTGGGACTCCTGCTGTTCCAATCGAAGCAAGCGTTGCTGTCAATACAATCATAAGTAATTGACCCAAGCTAAGGTCAATTCCATAGAACTGAGCAACAAAAAGCACACATACACCTTGGTACAATGCTGTTCCGTCCATGTTTATGGTAGCTCCAAGTGGTAGAACAAAACTACTTGTCTCTTTAGAGACACCTAAATTTTCTTCAGAACATTTAATCGTAACAGGGAGTGTACCTGAACTACTTTGTGTACTAAAAGCGACTAAACTAGCAGGGGCAATACCTTTGAAAAATTTGACCGGGCTCATTTTCCCTAACAATTTTACCGTTGTGGAATAAGTAATCAATGCATGTAAAAGTGCTCCAATGGCTACAGCCAAAATAACCTTTAAAAGTGGAAGTAAAACAGACAATCCATATTCTCCTACAATAGGAGCTACGAGGCCGAATACACCAATTGGTGCAAGTTTCATTACGATATTAGTCACCTTATACATGATCTCCGCAAAGCCGTCAAAAAATTGATATACACCTTTTGCTTTGTCACCAACTAAGGTAATTCCTAGTCCAATAAAAATAGCAAAGAAGATAATCTGAAGCATGTTACCTTCTACTAAGGATTCTATGGGATTGGTAGGTATAATGTTTAATAATGTCGTAACCAGACCAGGCGCTTCCTTTGATTCTACTGTTTGATCAGGTATAGAGATATCCAAACCTGCTCCAGGCGCCATAATCTTTGCTATGATTATACCAATCGTAATAGCAAATGCTGTTGTAACTAAATAATAAGCTACTGTTTTAATACTCATTCTACCTAATTTTTTCATATCACCAGTACTCGCAACACCAACAACCAGTGATGTCAGTACTAGTGGTACAATAATAAATTTAATCAATCTTAGAAATGCTGTTCCTAGTGGCTCTACAATCTCTATTGCTGGACCAAAAATAGCCCCTAAAGCAATAGCTAGAACAAACGAAATCAATATCATAGATAATAGCTTTTTCCCTTGCATGATTTTCCTCCTTTAATAGTGATAAATCGATTGTAGAATACGAACTATAAAATCCTACAAAATTCTATTTTTAAACATAAAATATATTTTGATATTTCTGATAATTGTAAAGGTTTGAAAAATCATATAGCCTTCGATTTTTTTATCATTTAAAATATGAGAATGATGAATAAAAGAGATTTTAAAGAAAACTTAATTATATTTGGAATCATGTTAGTTGCTGTTCCACTTGCTGGTGAACTTAAGTTTCATCCGTTTAATGGAGACTTCCGTGTCAGCTTTGGAACACCAGTCTTTTTTCTTTTTCTATTGTGGATTCGTAAGATCAATCCAATTATATCAGGCTTATTTGTAGGAGCTTTTGTAGTCGTTTTCCGACTAATCTTAGATGAGCTATTTGTGGAGACGTATGGATGGGAGGAAACATTTAGAATTCATGCTCCTGTCTTTTTTTATTACTTCACCTATGGTATTGCTTTTTCTTTAGCTAAAATACCCCGCTTTTACGAACAGCCGATGTGGATTGGTGTTTTCGGAGTACTGATTGAAGTTGTGGCGAGCTTAAGCGAAATTCTCTTTCGTTTCCTTCTGTTAAATAATTCATTTACTTTCATCATGATGGTTGAAATATTCATGATTGCTATTATTCGAAGTTTTTTTGTAGTTGGGTTCTTTAATATTTCTTTATTAAAAGAAACAAAAATGAAGGAAGAGGAACAACGGAAGCGGAATGAAAAGATGGCCTTAGTAATCTCAAACTTATATGAAGAGTCCATACAGTTAAAGAAGACAATGCATCATGCAGAAAACGTTACACGAGACAGTTATAACCTATATCGTCAGTTAAAGAATCATACTTCTGATATGAACCCATATTCTCAAGATGCCTTAAAGATTGCGGGTCAAGTACACGAAATAAAAAAGGATAATAATCGAATTTTTGCAGGGTTATCACGATTAATTTCCCATGAGGATATTAAAGATGTCATGAATGTAGTTGAGATAGGTGAACTCGTTGTGAAATCTAATCAAAAATATGCTCAATTACTAGGTAAAGAAATTCATTTTGATTTAAAAGTTGATGGTGAGCATGACTTTTATCAAACGTTTACAACGTTGTCTCTCATAAATAATCTTGTATCAAACAGCGTAGAAGCCATACAAGAAAGTGGACAGGTTTGTATACATATTTTAAAAGTAGGGGAACACGTAGAGTTTCGAGTTTCTGACAACGGTCCAGGAGTGCCTGAAAAATACCATTATTTAATGTACGAGCATGGCTTTACGACGAAGTATGATATTTCAGGTGAACCTTCAACTGGTATCGGATTATCTTATGTGAAATCTCTTGTTGAATCTTTAGAGGGAAGCATTTTACTTGAAAATCACCATGAAGGGTGCACATTTAAGATTCAGTTACCGATAAACCAACTTGTAAAATAACCTCAATTCTTTTTCGGGACGTAAGGAGACATGGGTTAACTACGAAAGGGAAGGAGTTACATGATGAAATACTTTATTACAGATGACGATCTATCAATTCGGACTATGATAACTGACATTATAGAGGGTGAAAATCTTGGAGAAGTCGTTGGAGAACGTGATGATGGGATCCATGTAGATGATGGAATACTTCTCAATCACAAGGTAGATATCTTGTTCATCGATATCTTAATGCCTGAGCGAGATGGAATCGAAACAATACGATCTCTATCTAGATTTAATGGGAAAATAATTATGATTTCACAGGTTGAATCGAAAGAATTTGTAGGTGAAGCTTTTTCTTTAGGTATTGAATATTACATCAATAAGCCTATTAACAGGGTAGAGGTTATCAGTGTCCTGCAAAAAGTAAGGGAACGTATCCAATTAGAAAATTCCATTGAAAATATACAACATACCTTGAGGTCACTTCATCAGCCTCCAACTAAAAGTGAGGTTCAACCATATAGGGAAACAAACATTCAACAAATCGGGAATCATGTACTTTCAGATCTAGGGATTATAGGTGAGAAGGGCAGCCAGGACTTACTTAATATTTTAGAAGTTATATATGAATATGAAAAAAGTTCTGAGTCGACGCAATTTCAATTCCCTTCTTTAAAAGAGGTGTTTTCAAAAGTAGCTGAACAAAAATTAGGAGTTGACGCACAAAAGGACGCAATAAAAAAAGAAGTCAAAGCAATTGAACAAAGGGTTCGACGTGCTATACAACTGGCAATAGAACACATAGCATCACTAGGTTTGAGTGATTATTTGAATCCGACATTTGAACATTATGCGACGAAGCTTTTTGAATTCAGCCAGGTAACGAAAATGATCCATGAATTGAAAAAAGATCAAACACCTCGTGCACCTAATCAAAGTGTTAATACGAAAAAATTTGTAAGCTGTTTGTATATAGAAGTGAAAAGGCAAATGTAGTACACAGTTGAGTAGCCGTGTATTAATGTCTCTTTTTGAAATCTGTGATCCAAAAAGGTAAATAAAGAATAAAAAAAGTCACAATAGTGATGATTTCAAGCAATAGAATATAACCAGGCCAAGGACCTAAATAATCAAGAATGGAAGGGTTGGCGGGCTTCCTCAATAAGTACATATAGTTTCCGCCAATAAACAAATTAACAAAGAAGAGAACGAAGGCATAGGTGTTTAACCACAAGAAAGCTCTCCAAATAGAGCGAACTGTGGGGCGGAATTCTTCCACAAATACCATAAAAAGATTGGAAAGAACGGTTCCCCCATGTGAGATGAAAAAGTGAACATACCTATAATGGGGAAAGGTGTACGCATTAAGGTCTGGAGTAATCATTGCCTGTAAAGCACTTCCAAGGCCTGCAAAATAGGTGAATTCAAATATAGAAAAACGCCTCGTTAAAAGCAAAAAAGCTGATAAAAGCAAAGTAATGCTACTTAAATGGAATGGAAGGGAGTGTTTGTATTCCCATGCATCTATCCAATATAGCCACACATGCAAGCTGATTTCCGAAAGGAGCAGCAATATAAATAACGAAAAGCGAGCAATAAAATAATAAGGCTTGGTTCGTAATTTTTCCCGAAAGAAAAGCATCAATATTGCCACACTAACAACTACCAACAGCGTAACAAGATGTACAGTCGAAAATAAATTGAACGAATTTTGACCATCCGGCAAAATGTATGATTTCATAAATAACCTCACCAGTTTTAATTTTACACGTTAGGAAGTGTGAATTTTCAGCAATAAGGTGGCTAACATTACTTTTCAACGAAAAAGGCTTGGTTACATTATAACCAAGCCAATCGTTCTTTCATGCATTATCCTGTTCTTGATAATAAATATTTAATTTTCTCAACTACCTTATATTTAGGGGTTGGTTGTTTATTAATGAGTAAGAGTAATTGTATAAGTGTAACTGGGAGGAATGTTTTTTTGTAAGCTAAATACTTCGGTTCCCATGTACTAGCAAATTTACCTTTAAAAGCTTTAAGTCCTCTAAAATTATAAATTGAATTTCCGTGGAGATACGCAAAGTGAAGAAGCTTTTCACTTATACGCGAATATTTACAATCACCAACATTTGATAAAGGTGCCATCCCAAGGCTACAGGTTTGATAGCCTTTTTCTTTTGCCCATTGGAAGGTATGAATGAATAATACATCCATCGTTCCATGGGGGCTATCTGAAGCTTTTCTCATTAAGTCGATGATAATGGTTTCTTTGTAGTCAGTTGCTAATGTTGCAAAGGCAATAATGTCGCCATTTGGATCAGATAAAAGAGCGATAGGATAACAGGAAACATATTCTTCACAAAAAGATACGACTGAAAACCCCTTTTCCTTCTGCGTTCCTAACCATGAATCTGAAACAAGCTTTAGCTCTGACAGAAGCTCTTCCGTATAAGGCGGGTAAACAACACTAAATGTGTAAGAATTCCGAGCAAACTTATTAAATCTTGTTCGTAATTTTGCCCCTTGTTTCCCTGATATAGAAAAGCTTTGGAGGTTAACCTTCCCCTCTTCTCCTAGCTTTAGAAATTTATAGCCTGTTTCATGATAATAGGGCATAAATTGAGGACTGATTTGATAAAATATAGGGGTTAATCCGTTACGTTCACTATATTCATAGAACTCTTTTATAGCTTCTTTTATATAGGGTTTTTCTCCAATAGGATCTCCTAATACCACAACTTTATTAGCAATACGTTTATATGCAATTAATACCTTTTGCTGTTGTCCCCAAAATATTTCTTTATCTTGTAGTAAGGTTAAATGGGATATATGATTTCCTCCATTTTCTTTTAAAAAGGAGGTGATCTGTTCCAAAGGAAACGTTAAGTTTTTGTGAGATGTTTCCGATTTATCCAGAAACTTCTTTATATAATAGACAATAAAAATACCAAGCGATAGAAGGATGATATCTAAATAGGACATATGAGTACAAACCTCCTGCGAATATTCACCTTTATAAAGATAACACATGAGGTGTTTTATAAGTAGAAAAATTTTTCATGAAAAGTGCCTGTCACGTCCCGGAATTTGTCGAACAACAACATTCAATTCGACACCATTCGGGAGGTGGCAGGCACTTTTTTATGCATATCTAAAATTATATCTGAATATTCTTTACTTTGTAGGCAGAACCTCATAAACTATGAATTGCATGATAATTTTTCCAATACATATTTGAAAGGAGGAGTTAGTGATGATCAGTATTATCACAATGAGTCAATATAAGGAAATGGTGATGTTTGGTCGATAGCGAACGATAACATAGCTTGGAGGTAGACGTATGCAGACGTTAGAGAAAGTACAAATTGTTGAGTATCATGATGATTACGCAAAAAGTGTTGCGCAAATGTGGAATGAAAGTGGAGAAAACTGGGGTGGTGACAACTCCGTTACAACCGAACAAGAGGTGATCGAAGAGGAAGCCAACTCCACGCATCTTCATTCATTCCTTGCCCTCGTTGGCGATAAAGTCGTGGGGTATTGCGGACTATCTGAATATACAGAAGATGTCGGAGCGCTTTATATATCGGTTATCAATGTACATCCTGATTATCAAGGGTTAAAGCTTGGGAAGAAGATGTTACTAGAATCAATCGATAAAACCGTAAAGTATGGCTGGCCTCGTCTAGATCTATTTACATGGCCAGGGAATACCAAGGCCGTTCCCCTATATAAAAAGGTCGGGTTCTTTTGGGAGGATCGTGACGATACCACACACTTAATGAACTTCCTGCCTTTGGTTTTACAAATCGATTGGTTACGTCCTTTCTTTGAAAAGCATGATTGGTACGAGACCAGTCAGCGTCCTATCGAAATTAAGCCAGATGGGATAAAGAAAGGTGACTTTACGTTTTATGAGTACAAGTGGGAAGCGGGCGATGAGTTTGTTCGCATTCAATTTGAGCGAACCGGAAGAGGGATTCGACTCATTGAAACAGAGGACCTTCTAGTTGAAATGAACCTTCCTGCGTTTAAACTGCTTGAAAATGAAGAGCATGAGGTAACCTACCGTGTTGTTAATAAAACGTCTGAACCGTTTAAGGTATCCATTTCTGATAAGTCATCAGACATTGTGGAACAAAAATCCGAAGAGGACGTTCAAGTGACTGAAGAGTGGGTTGGAAAACTTCCTGTAACCATCTCCATGCCAAAGAATGAACCAAACCCTTGGAAAACGCACCCTGCTATAGGGGCAAATATAAAAGTGAACGGTTCAACGCTTCCATTTCATATGGGAGTTTTCCCAATAAAAATGGGGAAACTTGATCTCCGTTCTGTAGCAAAGAACTGGAGTCCAAATCAGAAAGGCACGTTATATCTTGATATGGAAAGTCAAATTGATGAGGATTCCACATGGACGCTAAACCTTCCCGAGAACGATGTGGTGAAGTCGGAAAACAAAGTAGTGAGCACGAAGGTCGAAAGCAAAGGTCGTGTTTCCATTCCGTTACCGTGTCAATTGCTTAAGAATGGGTTCCTATCTGAATACGTTCAAGTACGTGTCGAACGATCAAGTGGGGAAGAGCTTTCATTCACTACAAAACTGACACTAGCATTCCCAGGCTTTGGTGGAAAATTTGGTGGTGAAACCGAAGAAAAATGGTACGGCTATAATGGCCCGAACTACGTGGAAATTGAAAAACGGAACAACCTTGTCAAAATAGGATCCGTTCGTTCTAAGGAGAAACCAATGACGTTCATTTCTCCTAAAATTGGGAAGCCATATAATGATGAAATGTCTAAACAGGAAGCAAGAGCAGTTGAATATATTGAACTTCCAGAAGCCTTTGTGATCAAAACGACATTAGAGTCGAAAGCATTTTCTTCGGTATTGCTCAATACCTACTACAGCATTTATGGGGATGGCATGGTTGAGGTTAAACATGAATTGGTGAATAACAGTTCGGATAAAAAGGCAGACCTTTTCTTAAAACAACCTATTATTGCCGAATTAGGAGGTATTACACTTCCATTAAAAGAGGGCGTTATGGTTGATCGTGAAAGGACTATCCCGTATTTCGAATTGATACGTGATAAGGAAATCTCAGAGAAATGGCTATTTTTGTCTAAACCGAGTGGGGAGACTAAGGGACTGTCATGGTCTCAAGACGCCTTGCTAAAGAAAGATAGTTGGCGTTTTGGAATTGAATATCAAGTGGAAACACTCAAACCAAATGAGAAAATATGTTTCGGACCTATTCAAATCGGCGTAAATGTAGCAACTTCCTGGTCAAATTGGCGAGAACTCGTGTTGGGTGAAGAGGTAAAAGATATCAAGGAAGTTTCATCTTTTGCACTAGAGGCTGATAAGAATAGATTTGTATCAACAGTTGGTGAAAAGGTCGATTTTGCTTTTCGTTCCAAGTTTACACCTCATGTCTCTGGCACGTTAACGGTTCAGCACGACGAACAGACGTACATCAAAGAGACAACTGAAGATGATGGTGTGAATCAAATCGATATTCAATTAGACTATCAATCTCCTGGAGTTAAAGGAGTTTCAGGAAAATTCCGTTCCAAAGGGCAAAAAGCTGAACTTCAAACTCTGCAACTTGTTAAAGGAAAGCGAGAGATTGAAGTAAATCAGGAAGAGGATCGTTGGACAGTAAATAATGGTGTAATATCCTTTAAAGCATCTTCAGAATATTTTCCAGGCATCTATTCTCTGACCTACAACGGGAACGAAGCATTACACCATCAGTACCCTGAACCAGGACCAAAAGCGTGGTGGAATCCATGGGGAGGTGGGTTAAGCTACAACTTACGTAAGGTTAGCCCATACTCGATGCTAAAAGAAAAAACAGAAGTAGCCCCCGTGACAAAAGAGGATCACCTAGGCAACGAATGGAAAGGGCTGTGCTTATCGACTACGTTAACCGAGCATGAGGAAATGAAGGGTGTAACACTTCGTCAATATGCGCTCACATTACCTGAAGTGCCTGTGATGGCGATTTACGCAGAGGTAGATCAAGGCTCAAACCGGACGTTCTCAGATGAGATCCTGGATTTAGAGGCATTCTTCAAACCGGCGGAAAAGCTCTCTTCCTGCTTTACGAACATGAAAACAGAGGGCGTCTTCCACACATACTATGCTGGGGTAGAAGAATATCACATGAAAAGTGCACCGAGCATTACAGTAGGGTCAGATGAAAGAGAAGAAAAGATTCACGTGATCCATCCAATTAAAAATGAGGACGAAGGCTTGTACTTAAATCCAGAGGTATGTCTTGTGGAAACATTCCAAAGATGGTCCGCAGCATCAGGTGATGTAATCTCGTTAAATCCTACGATTCTATTCTTTGATGAGGATGAACTCTCTCCTGACAATCATCCATTTCATGGACTTTCGTTTAGGTAGGTGTCGATTATGAAAATCATTGATGCTCATATTCATTTTTCAGATATAGAAACGTTCAAATACACAGCAAGAAAACTATCTCATGTTGATTATTCAGGAAAAGGCTTAACGAAAGAAATGGAAGAGGGAAACATTGCATGTGCAATCGGAATGGGTGTGACGGAAACTCCTAAAATGGGGTTTCCTGACCACCGTGCTTCTTCTCCCATGGGTCTAGATCTAGAGGATTCATTACCATCTAAAGTAGCTGTCTGCCCTGGGGTGAATCCGTATCTTTTAGATCAATCCGGATTAGACCGCTTAGAAAAAGAACTGCAAAAACCAGAAGTCGTTGGGATCAAAATCTACCTAGGCTATTATCCGTACTATGCAACCGATGAAATCTATCAACCTGTTTATGATCTAGCAGCTGCTTATAACGTTCCCGTAGTCTTTCACACAGGAGATACGTACTCAGAGCGAGCTTTGCTGAAATACTCGCATCCTCTAACGCTAGATGAAGTAGCTGTAATGCGTAGAGATGTGAATTTTATGATGGCTCACCTGGGTGACCCATGGGTGTTAACAGGAGCGGAGATTGTTTATAAAAATCCTAATATGTATGCAGATCTTTCTGGTTGGGTGGTTGGAACGAAAAGTACGCTTGATAGGAAGCTAGAAGGAAACTATTTTGATCATGTCAGGCATGCTCTAACATACTGTGGCCATTATGAGAAATTGCTCTTTGGTTCAGACTGGCCTTTAGCGCCAATTAAGGATTATGCTGAGTTTATTGGAGCACTGGTGCCCGAGAAGGATCATGAAGATGTGTTTTATGGGAATGCGAAGAGACTATTTTCGAAGATTAATCATTTAATATAAAGCGAAAACGAACTTACTTGCGGGTAGGTTCGTTTTTTTGAGATGAGTGATTATGAATGCTGTGGGGAGTGAGGAGGGAACGTGTAAGAAGATGATGCGATGATAAGAATTCATGCTTAATAATATGTTCTCTTGATCTCATAATAGTCGTCATTCGATCACGATCATCTTGTTTGTTTCTTTGATTCTATCAAATGGAAAAATAGATAATTCTTGTTTTCTACTGGATTTTTTTAGAATATAATGAGAATATATTTTATTGAATGGAAAGGGTGTTCCATCTTGGTATCAACAACAAATCAGGAACAAACCATTTTTTCTCACCGAGGCAATCAGATTGACACTGAAGACAAAGTCGTCGATGTTGTATCAAAATACGAGGAACCTCTCGTCGTGGTCTTGGACAACGTCGCAACTCACGAAGAGTGCAATGCATTAATTGCTCAATCCAGAGACCGCTTATCCCGATCGAAAATCGGACAAACGAAAGAGACAAGTCAAGAGCGCACGAGCAGCGGCATGTTCTTTGAAGAGAACGAAAACGATCTTATCAACCGAATCGAAAAACGTTTGAGCGATGTGATGTGTATCCCAATCGAACACGCGGAAGGGCTCCAAATTCTACACTATAAACCTGGCCAAGAGTATAAACCCCACTACGACTACTTTAAAAAATCCGACAATAATCGCATCTCTACCCTTATACTATATCTAAACGACGTTGAGGAAGGCGGGGAAACCCTTTTTCCGAATTTGAACTTGGCTGTTTCTCCAAAAAAAGGCATGGCTGTTTATTTTGAGTATTTTTATAGCGACAGTAAACTTAATGAGTTAACGCTCCATAGCGGCAATCCTGTTGTGAAGGGAGAAAAATGGGTCGCAACCCAGTGGATGCGGAGGAAGAAAGTGAGATAAATATTTAACATAGGGACGCTTCTCATGTTAGTTTACAATTTCACAAACGCGAGAACCGTGGTTTTGCAGAAAACCCATGTAGAGTATGGAAACAACTGTTATGAAGGTTTTACCTTGAATCTCACGTTTTTAAAAGATATTTATTAAATTCCAAAGACATGTTAATAAAAGCATGTCTTTTTATTATCCCCTCTTCCACACCCTCTTGTGCCTAAACCACAAAAACCCCCACCAAACATTGTGTCCTCAACACGTTGCCGCTTACATGTAAAAATAGTTACAATATTCTTAACAAATCAATACAAAAGAAAAAAAGCCTATGTTATTCCTTCTGTTTTGGAAAGAAATATCGTAGAGACGACGATATGGAGGGATTTGTGATGGAAGCGATAAGCAAGAAGTTTTTTCTTCACTTATCAAGTAGCTCGGTTTTGGATCGGCTTGCTAAGAAATGGGGTCCGAAATTTGGGGCGAATAAAATCGTAGGTGGGGAAACATTTGAAGAAGCTGTTCCCTTAATCCAGGATTTAAACAGTCAGGGGTTACACATTACAGTTGATCATCTTGGTGAGTTTGTATCATCTGAAAAGGAAGCGAGACAGCGAGCGCAGGAGTGCATTCAATCCATTCAAATGATCAGTAGTCACCAGCTCACTTCACAGGTGTCGGTCAAACTAACGTCACTCGGGTTAGACATTCGACACGACGTGGTCTGGGAGAACATGATCGCGATTATGGAAGAAGCACAAAAGCACGATGTTGTCGTTACCATTGATATGGAAGATTCAACTCGAACCGAGAAGACACTCGAAATCTACAAAGCTTTAAAAGAGAAGTATGACAACATTGGTACCGTCATACAATCTTATTTGTACCGCTCCAGTGAAGATTTGGATGACTTAAGCTCATATGATCCGTATCTTCGCTTAGTAAAAGGAGCTTATAAAGAACCAGGCAAAGTTGCTTTTGTTGAAAAGTCTGATGTAGATGAGAACTTAATGCATTTAATAGAGAAGAATCTATTAAATGGTCACTACACGGCAATCGCCAGTCATGATGATGCCATGATTGAGTTTACAAAGGCATTTGCTGTGGAAAACAATATTCCGACGGACCAATTTGAGTTTCAAATGCTGTATGGCATGCGAAACGATACACAAATGGCCCTGTTAAAAGAAGGGTATAAGGTCCGTGTCTATTTACCTTATGGTGATGATTGGTATGGCTATTTCATGCGTCGTTTGGCCGAAAGACCAGCCAATGTGTCATTTGCAATCAAAGGACTTTTCAAAAAATAAAGAAAAGTGTTACGTTTAAACTAAAGCGTTTTCAAAAATGAAAGGGGAATGAATGTTATGTACACACCATTTAAACATGAACCATTTACTGATTTTTCTGTTAAGGAAAACAAAAAGGCATTTGAGGATGCTTTAAAGAAGGTAAAAGGTGAACTCAACAAAGATTATACCCTACTTGTTAACGGTCAACATATTAAAACAGACGACAAAATCACGTCTATAAACCCAGCGAAAAAAGAAGAAGTTGTGGGTACAGTATCTAAAGCAAACCAAGAAATTGCTGAGCAAGCGATGCAAGCAGCATCTGACGCTTTTGAAGACTGGAGAAAATGGTCAGCTGAAGCTCGCGCAGGAATCCTTTTCCGTGCAGCAGCAAAGATCCGTCGTCGTAAGCATGAATTCTCTGCTTATCTAGCATATGAAGTAGGTAAGCCTTGGAAAGAAGCAGATGCGGACACAGCTGAAGCAATCGACTTCCTAGAGTACTATGCTCGCCAAATGATCGAGCTAGACAAAGGGAAGCATGTTGAAAGCCGCGAAGGCGAAATGAACCGCTATATCTATCAACCTAGTGGCGTAGCTGTTGTTATTCCACCATGGAACCTAGCATTTGCAATCATGGCTGGTACAACCGTAGCACCTCTAGTAACAGGTAGCACAGTTGTGATGAAGCCTGCTAGTAACAGCCCGGTAATCGCAGCGAAATTCGTAGAGGTTCTTGAAGAGTCCGGCCTACCAAAAGGTGTACTAAACTTCGTACCTGGTAGCGGCGGTGAAGTTGGTGACTATCTAGTGGATCACCCGAAAACTTCTCTAATCTCATTCACAGGTTCTCGTGATGTAGGTACACGTATCATTGAAAAAGCGGCTAAAGTGCAGCCAGGTCAAAACCACCTTAAACAGGTGATTGCTGAAATGGGTGGTAAGGACACCGTTGTTGTTGATAAGAGTGCCGATATCGATACAGCAGTTGACGCAATTGTTGTTTCTGCATTCGGATTCTCTGGTCAGAAATGTTCTTCAGGCTCCCGTGCTGTTGTACACGAAGATGTGTATGATGAAGTACTAGACCGTGTTGCAAAAGTAACAAAAGAACTTTCTGTTGGTAACGCAACTGAGGACAATGTGTACATGGGACCCGTTGTAGACCAAGCAGCATTCGATAAAATCATGGGCTACATGGAAGTTGGTAAAGAAGAAGGTCGCCTAGTTGTTGGTGGTAAAGGTGATGACTCGAAAGGGTACTTCATCGAGCCAACCGTATTCGCAGATCTTGATCCAAAATCCCGTATGCAACAAGAAGAAATCTTCGGTCCAGTTGTTTGCTTCACAAAAGTAAAAGACTTCGACGAAGCAATCGAAGTTGCAAACAACACAGAATATGGCTTAACAGGTGCTGTAATTTCTGAAGACCGTCAAAACCTAGAGCGTGCAGCACGTGATTTCCACGTAGGTAACCTGTACTTCAACCGTAATTGCACAGGCGCTATTGTTGGTTACCAGCCATTCGGCGGCTTCAAGATGTCTGGTACAGACTCTAAAGCTGGTGGACCAGATTACCTTCAACTGCACATGCAAGCTAAAACGATTTCTGAAATGTTATAAAAAGAACGATATATCAGAAAACCCTTCTCGTAATTGCGAGGAGGGTTTTTTGTGTGATAAAAATTCTTCTACCTTTTTCTTATGTGCTTTAATCGGTATAATAGGGGATGCACTGAAAAGAAACATATGCTCTTACTTGATAAAGGAAAGGGAATGCCATGTGAATGCAAAGCAACTAATTTTCCAAACAGAGGATATACATAAAGCAACAGAACTGATTAGCTCGAGATTAAAGAAACCCGTCATCATCGAAAATAAAAACTTCGAGCTGATTTCTTATAGCTCTTCTACAGAGGAATTTGGTCAAATCCAGCAGAAAACGATTCTTTCCAAAAAGTGTCCCGTATTTATTATTGATCGCTTAAAAAAGGAAGGAATTGTTCAAAAGCTCGAGAAACAACCAAGTCCGATTCGCATTGACCCGATTGAGGAGTTAGGATTTAGCCAGCGTGTTGTAATGGGGGCTCGTCACCTTCGTCATACGATGGGCTACATTTGGATTCAAGAGGCCAATTCACCAGTTCTTGATGAAGACTTGTCCTTTTTAGAAGAGGTAGCTCCTCATATTGGCAAGCTGATCTATGACGTGTATAACAAATTAAATGCATCGGATAGTCGGAAGGATGAGTTATTATGGAAGCTCATTCACCAAGAATACGGAAGTGAACAACAGCTTAAGCACGATGCGACGATTGCAAAACTCGCGTTACCTGAGCGTTTTTCGGTGCTGATCTTTTCACTAACGAATCCACAACAGCGATCCTTATTGGATTACTTAGAAGATATGGTGAATAAGCTACCTGAAAGAAAAGACATCTATCTACTCAAGACAGAGTTTTTGGTTGTCATGATTGTTCATGGAAAAAGAGAAGATGAAAGTAGGGTAACGGAAAAAGCGCGCGGTGTAATTGAGATGATCAAGGATAAACTCGACACGTCAGATTTTTATAGCTTTATGATCGGACTCGGAAAAGAGTACAAACAACTTTCCGATGTTCGAAAAAGCTTTCTAGAAGCCTTTGAAGTGATCGAAACCGCGAACTTTATTGAACCAAGACCTGAAACGATGCCTCGTGAATTTGCAAAACTAGGCGTATATCGTTACCTAGCAACTTTATATGAAAAAAATAGCTCTGAGGATTACTTCAGCCATGACCTTCTAAAGCTCATTAGCAAGGATCATGAAAGCCAAACAGACCTATTAAAAACATTAGAGGTGTATCTCGCCAATAACGGGAAAGGCAAGCAATCAGCAAATGAACTTTTCATTCACCCTAATACGCTGAATTACCGAATCAAGCAAATTCAAGAGATCACGAATATCGACTTTAATGATTTTAATATGAAAAGTTATTTATACACTGAGCTTCTGTTATTGAATAATGTTCCGGCTTATTATAAGAGGTATAAGGATGCAATACGAGCGAATATAGAGTCAGATTAAGCTTAATATAAAAGGACGAAATCGATTATAAGGTTTCGTCCTTTTTAATTTGATAAATATATAAAACAAACAACACTATCTTGATCCAGTACATTATTTACGATATAGGCTTAAATAGTTTCTTGATCGCCCTCACAATTGGGTTTGATTTATGTACTTTAGCCTGTTCTGGTTTATCATCTTTCTCTGGAACAAAAATATCTTCTATATTTACAGCATGGTCATAGGTGAGAACGACTCCTAAGTCAGTTTCCGCTTCACGGTTGCTGACAACTGTATAAGGGATATTATATTTGGAAGCCAGGTCTTGTTCTGCGTTCATGAAACGAGGAGAGACATTACCATTTAATAGAAGCTTCGTGTTAGGATGATTCTTCATAGCCTGTTCTAAATGGGTTAATGCATTGTCTTGCATTAATTGTCCTTTAGTTAAGGCAATCACCACTCGCTCTCTAAACGTACCTAAAAATCTTTTTCGTTCAGATGATTTTATCTGTTTCTTTCCATGAATACCTTCCTGAAGAATGTCATCAACACTTCGTTTACTCATTTTCTTTCCTCATTTCTTTCGTGATATATACCGTTATTTTAATGGATGTTTTAATATGTGTCATTTATATACAGCATACACAACTCTTATTTTTAAATAACTTAATATTAATGTCTAAACAAACACTAATTAATAATATTGGACATTCCCATCACCCCTTCGATATATTAAAAATAAAAAGGAGCTATCACGTGAAAATACTAGATGGCGTGTTTGAAGGTGGCGGCGTTAGAGGGATTGCTCATGTAGGGGCTGTACAAGCGATCGAAGAGCATGGATATGAGTGGAATCGTTTAGCAGGGACCTCATCAGGTTCTGTAGTCGCAGCTCTGTTAGCGTGTGGTTATTCAGGATCAGAATTATTAGATGTAATGGAAACACTAGATTATAAAAATTTTATGAAAAAGAATTGGATCAATCACATTCCTTTTATAGGAAACGGAATCAATCTTGCTTTTAAGGGTGGACTGTACAAGAATCGTTATGAAGAAGAATGGATGAATGAACTCCTTGCTAAGAAAAATGTACACAGCTTCCGTGACCTTGAAGAAGGTAAGTTAAAAATTATTGTGTCGGATATCACCAATGGAAGAATGGCTATCTTTCCAGATGACCTTGAAAAGTATGGGGAGAGCTATGACTTTCCAATTGCAAAGGCTGTTACGATGAGTAGCACGATTCCCTATTACTTTCAGCCGATTAAATGGAAAACAAACAAATATAAATCTCCTCTATATATGGTAGATGGAGGTATGCTCAGTAATTTTCCAATATGGATATTCGATACTCCTTACATGCCTAAATGGCCAACATTCGGTTTTCATTTTACTAGAGAAGAAATCAACCCGGATCCACCAGAAAGTTTAGGGACGATAGGAATTTATAAATCGATATTCAAAACCATGCTGCAAGCTCATGATCTTCGCCACCTCGATAAAGAAGCCAATGCCAGAACAGTAAAGATTCCAACAGGAAACATCTCCATTACGGATTTTGGGTTAAGCGAGAATCAAGAACAGTGGCTTTACCAATCTGGCTATAATGCAGCTGAAAAATTCTTAGAAACATGGGATTTTGAAGAGTATAAAAGGAAATTCAGAAGTGAATTTGTGAATGTGTAGAATAAAATACCTGCCACCACCTGTAAATCATTTGTTTCACACATCATTAAGTGATTCATGTTTCAGGTAGTGGTAGGTATTTTTTACTGTATTTTAAAGTTAAGAGTGTATCAATACTCTGAAGTCAACTGAAGAAATTCATTGTTAAAATTTTACTCCAAGAAGGGTTTAGTATAACATAATATATAGAATTTCTATGTATTAAATGTGCGATTTAAAGGGGGAGCAATAAGATTGACTCCAATAAATAAAAAGCTGATTCGAAATGGCATCATTATTCTATTCTCCATAGTCATTGGAGTATATTTATTGATTACATTTGTCATTCAAGCGAATTTTCAAGGTATTAAACATGAAGTGTTAAACGATCACCCAGAAATCACTTCTGTTGAGAGCATAAATAGAAGAGGAGAGTGGGGAGCTTTTATAATTGAGTATGTTTTAGTCGTAGAAAAGGAGACAGGTAATACATATCGAGTTTGGGTGAATAAAGATGGAGATATTACGGATGAGGTAGCTTTAGATGAATAGTTCGATAGAAAAATTCACTAGGCACTTTCTTCATTTAGATACATATCCTATAAATGAATTTGTTTATAGGGGTGGTTTGGAATGGTTAAAGAAGAAGTACAACAACTCGTAAATAATTTAATTCAAATTGAACATGTTTCCACAACACTGTACCATTAAAAAAAGTGTCTGATCCGATGGGGAAGACACTTTCTTAATGGACACCAATAATTATTTAATGTTTATAACGTCTTCTAAAGCATTTTCTAATATAGTATTAAAATTTTCTGGATAGTCATGGTCCAACCCTTCAATAACCTTATACGTGTGCTGCACATTCTTTTCCTTCAGTATTTCAACAAATCGGTTTGTATCTTCAAGGCAGTCCTGATCTTGATCCCCACAAATGACATATCCTTCAATCCCTTGCTCAGCTAGGTACTCTAAGTTATCAGCTAACTCATCAATGTCAGGTAGCCATGGACCAACAAAAACAAATCCTTTGACAGGCAGATCACCTTTTAGAATAGTGTGAAGAGCAACTCTCGCTCCAGCAGAAAATCCACCGAGAATAAGCTGTCCTTCATTAATGCTCCCATGTTGTTTCAATTCTTCATAATGAGCTTCTAATTCTTGAGTTCCTTTTTCAATATCATCCCACGAGTAACCACCAGAGAATTCAATTTGGGATGATTGAGGCATCGCTAATACATAGCCATGAGAAGGGGCAGTATGCCAGTTTTCTTCGGTGCGGCGATTGTTTTCCTGATTTCCATGTAAAGCGATTAGAAGCGGATGGCCTTCTTCGTTAGCGCTTGGCATCATTACATCCATCTCAGGTTTTGCTTTTTCTTTTGCTTCTTCTTCTCGTTTTTTACAAAGATCAAGCATGTACTGAAAATCGTCGTACTTTCGTAGGGAATTTAAGTCTTCATCTTCCTTCAAATATTCATAAGAGTACCAATGGCCTTTTTCAATGATCGCTTCTTTCATGATGGCAAGTGCCTCTTCCTCACGACCAGATGCAGCGGCTAAAGAGTATTTAAAATTGTAAATTTGAGCATGATCACCCTTTATTTCATCTGCATGTTGAGTGATAAATTGATAAGCTTCTTCCACACCACTCTCTACATATTTCTCAAGTGTTTCATTTAATAATTTTGTATAGGTTAATTGCGTCATACGTACCTCCGAAATCCATTCTTCTATTATAATGGTGAGACTATAGCATAATGGGTGTTAAAAGACAAATCATGAAAAAATCCTCCAGACTTTTAAAGTCGGAGGATTATATCTCGTGATGCCTTTATTTAATGTTAGTAGATTAGTTACTGCCTAAAATTTTTTATTCTTTTTCTCTCGCTCTCTGCGTATCTCGAACATTTTTCTGGACAGTGATCGCCGAGAATATACTAAGAACAAAAGCCATCGCATAGAATCCTTTTTCACTTAAAATGATACTTCCTGCATTATATAAGCCTATCGCCATTAAGGAAATCGCGATAATGATGGCGAACCAACTAATCCCATAATAGATATTGGTTACAGGGATCCCTTCTTCCTTATCTCTTACTGCTTTTTGTAAGGATACGGCTGCAAATAGTCCAAAAACTAATACCGCAAAATAATACCCTTTTTCATTCAGCTGCATGGTTGCATTATATAACCCAATTAAATATGAAATGATTCCAATAAACAATGCAGACCAGGATGCACCTTTAAAAGCAGCGGTAGGTTCACCTTCTCTTCTTTCTGGTTTTACTTTTGGTCCTTCTTGATGTTCCTTTTCCATTAATACTTCATTACTGTTTGACACTTTATCCCCTCCTTTTATCGAATAAATCAATAATCCTCCATGAACTTATCTCATATTTTACCATAAAGGTGCTTTATTTAAAGAAATGAATTGATTTATTTTCTTAATTTTGAAACAATTAACAGTAATTCATTTCCAAAAGATTAGACAAGGAGGAATGTCACAATGGTGTTTAAAGCTAAAAAGGATCGATTTTTCACCATTTTTAAAACGAAAATGATTACGAATATGACATTAATGTTTGTTATTCCTTTTGTGGTCGATACCTCAACAAGAACTCCAATGTTTATTGCGATTTGGGCCTCTCTCTATTTAGGTATTCTAACGTCAGCAATCATGATGATAGCGAATATAAAGTATGAATTTCATGACGATCACCTCAAGGTAAAGGGGGGACCGTTAAGGAAAAGAATCCCTTATTCCAAAATTGTCTATGCTAGATCTACTGATGATGTCTTTGATGGCTTCAGAGTATTAACAGCAAGTGAAGCTGTAGAAATCGTGTATGGACATGGATGGTGGGGAAATATAAAAATTTCACCAGAAAATCAAAACACCTTCATCAAAACATTAAAATATTATTGCCCTCAAGCTGAAGTAGAGAAGGACTTGATAGAAACAGAGGAACCTATGGATGTTGAGATGTCTATTGAAAAGTAAAATGAAAGTATTAGTGACCATCGATTTTTTCGATGGTCACTTTTTTAAAATTCAGACTGTCATAAAAATGTATGATAAGCTTTGTCGATTTTTGTTGAAAGTAGTTGTATTTTCATGGTATGAATATAGTATAGAATGCTTAAAATAAACTTGTTTAATAGGGATATAGTCTTGCTAGCTTTATTTTGACTGATCTCTTTTTCAAAAAGTAAGAAAGGGCTTTAATAAAATGGGGTATTTAATCGGAATTGGTGTGCTAGCTATTGTCTTATGTTCTTTTTATATATTGAAGCAGAAAGTAAGTAATACTGATGATGAAATAAATCAATTTGTGATGGATAAAGGGATTACAGAGGACGATCTCAAAAAAGCATTAGAACGAAATGAATTCACTCTTTTTTACCAGCCTAAACTTCACCTGCGGACATGTGAAATTACTGGTGCTGAAGCTTTAATTCGTTGGGAGCACCCACAGAAAGGTTTAATTCCTCCAAACGAATTTATCCCCATCGCTGAAGCAACAGGTATGATTCTTCCTATCGGTAAATGGGCTTTACATACAGCGTGTGAACAGACGAAAGAATGGCAACAAGAAGGTTTACCGGAGATGGTGATTTCAGTGAATCTTTCAGGGGGACAGTTATTCCACCCAAATCTTGCAGAGGAGATTCAACGCATTTTGCAAGAAGTTGATTTGTCACCACAATTCCTAGAACTCGAGGTTACGGAAAGTATGATGATGGATTTTGAGTTAGGTATTCAAGCTTTGAATGAACTGAAGAACATAGGGGTTCAAATAAGCTTGGATGACTTTGGGACAGGTTATAGTTCTCTATCATACTTAAAAGATCTACCTATTGATAAGCTCAAAATTGATCAATCCTTTGTGTACAATTGTACGGAAGATACCAAAGACGAAACCATTGTGAAAACAATTATTGCTATGTCTCATGAATTAGATTTAGGAGTCGTAGCTGAAGGTGTTGAGACAAAAGGACACTTGCTTAAATTACAAAACAATCTCTGTGATGAAGCTCAGGGCTTCTTCTTTAGTAAACCATTACCTTCTGAAGAATTTGTAAGAAGGTATAACGAAATACAAGATTCACCGCAAGTTTTTAGTCTTTCTAAAGAAATCTCCAGAGAGAAGGAAATGGAGAAATTAATCCTTAATGCACAAAACGAATTGACTGAAACGGTTCGTCAGCAACAAGGAATGATTTTTAAGTATGAAAAAGTAGGGGACCGTTTTATACATACATTATGTGATGGTGAATTGCTTTACAAAATTGGCTTAATACCTGAAAAAGTTGTTGGAAAAGAGTTAAAGGACATTATGCCATATGAGGATATCCAACCCAAACTTTCTTATTATGAAAGAGCCTGGAATGGTGAAGACCATGTATCATATGAGGGGAAATTTGCAGATGTATATTACCTTGCCTCCTTACGCCCAGTTCGAAAAGGAGGAGAGGTAAAAGCAGTTATTGGATCATGTGTTGATATTACAGAAAGAAAGCAAATTGAAAAAGAGCTTATTCAAAGTGAATCCATGCATCGATTCGTATTAGACCACGTCAATGATCTTATAATTACATTGGATCCACACGACATCATTATGTATGCTTCGCCTTCAGTAGAGGAGATTCTTGGATACCCTGTTCAAGACATTATTGGGAACTCAATACAGAATTATATGTCGTCTGGGTTTCTAAAAAAAGAAAAGCTTGATTCATCAAACGATTACCATGAACAACTTCAAGACATAAATGGCAATATGGTTGATGTAGAAATCATCTTTGACTCTCTGTTTGATGATGATGGTCATTTAGAAAAGAGGGTTTTAATCGGTCGCCCTCATTCTTTCGTTAAGATATAGTTTTTTAAGAAGTCATATAAAGAGGCAGTGCCTATTCCTTTTGTTTAAACGAGGAGTAGGCATTTTTCTTTTTTTGTATTGGACATTCCTTCTTGTACGATAGAGCTTTTACTCTGATATTTTTATAGGGATTGGTTAAAAATATAGTAAATTCATATCGTTACAGGAGGTAGGGGGATGAATGAGAACATAAACCAAAATCGGTATGGTAAAGCAGTCATTTCACCCATTAATATTGGTATGGTAACGATTCGAAACCCATACATTGCGATGTGGTGGGCAGCTGCATTCCCAGGTATTCCGCAAATTGCTATGTGTAAATATCTTATGGGTGGGGTTTTAATATTATGGGAATTTTTTATAAATCTGAATGCCAATTTTAATTTAGCGATTTACTATTCATTTATTGGAGAATTTGAACTGGCCTCTGAAGTGTTAGATACTAGATGGATTCTTATATATATCCCAGTTTATATTTTTGGTATATGGGATAGTCGACGAGTTGTAATGAGTACGAATAAATTTTCCATTTTAGCGGATAGTTTTGGCTCAGCTGAGCATATAACTCCTACGAAGCTTGCGTGGTTTGACCATAATTTGTTAGATAAAATGAGACCTCGTATTGCTGCTTTTTGGTCATTTATTCTACCTGGATTGGGTCACCTTTACATAAATAGACTCCCTACTGCGTTTTACATGATTGCCTGGATTGTCCCAACAGTGTACTTTTCAAATTTGCTTCCTTCAATGCACATGACCGTCTTAGGGCAATTTGACAAGGCTACAGAGGTCCTTGATCCTCAATGGTTATTGTTTCTTCCATCTATTTATGGGTTTGCTATATTTGATTCTTATTTATTTTGCAAAAAAAGTAATGAACTATATAAATCACAGCAGGCCATTTACTTACAAAAAAATAATCAACCGAAAAACTTTAAATCAAATTTTTTGTCTGAGAGGGTTGATGAAATGAATGTGGTAGCCTCTTTTTCTTCTTCCTTATATGTGGAATTAGCCATTAATGAATTAATACAAAGTGGGATCTCGAAAGAAAAGATATTAGCTATACCTTTGGACCAACAACCCAAAAAGAAAAACATCGATGTGATTACAGGAGAAGGAATTAAAACATTTGAAATGGCGATTTCATTTGCGACAGCTTTCACTGTACTGGGAACCATTTATGGGTTTATTTGGACGGGAGGACCTGTACTATGGGGATTAATTGGTTTTGGAGTTGGTGCCATTTTAGGTATAGGAATTGATTTTCTCATTGAAAAAAAAGAGATCAAGAAGAAACTGAAAAAGGGTAACGGTGGAGAAGTCATGCTTGTAATCCATTGTGAAGAGGAAAATGTACAAGTAATCAAAGACATATTGTATGACCACTATACATTAGGGCTATCTGAAGTTAATCTAAAGAACAAAGGAGATAATCCTATAGAAATGTAAGTTTATTAAGCTGATCAAAAATCCTAGCCATAAAGTAGTTCAGTTCTGGAGTGAAGTGTTTTTTTGACTCTTTGATTGAACTGCTTTTTTGTATGAATTCTATATAATGGTGAAACAGTTACAAAATGATAGAAAACAACGAAAGAAAGAATATTGACATAGATAAACGACCTCGTAGATAATTGGGAAAAGTTAAAATCGCATCACATATAGGTATAGAGTAGATTTACAAAGAAGCATCACAGATGAGAACTTTATATCAATCAATGCCTACTAGACGCTTTCATCCGATATAGGGATGCGAGGGTCTTTTTACACCTTTAAAGAAATTAATGCCTTTCCTAAAATGTAATAATCAAAAATATCATCCTAAGAAGTCATCGAAAGAAGGGAATATGATGGGGAAACAAAGAGTTGTCGTGAAAATCGGAAGTAGTTCATTAACGAATTCTAATGGTGGGCTATCTACAGAGAAATTACAAGAGCATGTGCAGGCACTTTCCTATTTGAAAGAACAAGGAAATGAAGTTGTTTTAATTTCTTCTGGAGCCGTAGCAGCTGGCTTTGGAGATTTGGGCTACCCTAGCCGTCCTGTCACAATTTCTGGGAAACAAGCCGCAGCAGCAGTAGGACAAGGTCTTTTAATGCAAGGCTACACAAAGGAGTTTTCTAAAAATAATATTAATATTGCACAGTTACTACTAACTCGTCAAAACTTCTCACAAAAAGACCAGTACAAAAATGTTTATCAAACTATAACAGAATTGCTCAAACGTGGTGTCCTCCCTATTATAAATGAAAATGATTCAGTCGCAGTAGATGAGTTAACATTCGGAGACAACGATATGTTGTCAGCACTTGTTAGCGGACTTATTCACGCTGATTGTTTAATGATTTTAACTGATATCAATGGGTTGTATGATAAAAATCCACATAAAGATCCTGCAGCCAAGAAATATACATTCCTGCCTAAAATTACTGAAGAGTTGCAGTCCGTTGCCAAGGGATCTTCCTCCAATGTTGGCACAGGAGGCATGAAGTCCAAAATTGAGGCAGCTGAAAGAGCTCTGTCTCTAGGTGTGAACACGTTCATTGGATCAGGAGCTGGACCAGAAAAGCTTACAGATATCTTAGAAGGGAAAGGAGATGGGACTTATATTGGCAACTCCTTTTTACCTCCTTTGAAAAATAAAAAACAATGGATCATGTTCCATTCGAAAGTTACAGGAAAAGTTGAAATTGATGAAGGTGCTGCAAAAGCCTTATTACAAAAAGGAAAAAGTCTATTGTCAGTTGGTGTAACAAGTGTTTATGGAGAATTTAGTGCTGGAGACGTAGTCGAAGTCATCAATTCAAAAGGAGACATTTTGGGACGTGGACAGGTTGATTATAACTCATGTGACTTATTAAATGTAAAAGGTGAAACGTCTCAGTCAAATGGGGAAAGTACAGTTGTTATTCATCGAAATCTTTGGGTAAAGGAGAATGTCTGAACATGAATGATTTAATAGAAAAAGCGATAAAAGCTAAAGAAGCAGCTTATGACTTAGGAATCAAAACAACCGAACAAAAGAATTTGGCTTTACAATCCATTTCCAAACAACTAGTTGAAGAAAGTCAATTTATTCTGGAAGAAAACGAGAAGGATCTTAATAGAGGAAAAGAGAATGGATTAAGTGATTCCCTACTTGATCGTTTAACTCTTACAGAAGAACGCATAAAAGATATGGCTCAAGCATTGATGAACATCGTACATTTAGATGATCCGATCGATGAGGTACTTGAATCTTGGGAGAGGCCTAATGGTCTGCAAATTAAGAAGGTACGGGTACCAATCGGAGTTGTCGGTATGGTTTATGAAGCAAGACCGAATGTGACGGTCGATGCGAGCAGTCTTTGCTTAAAGACAGGCAATCCCGTGCTTCTAAGAGGAAGTTCATCTGCCATTCACTCAAATAAAGCAATTGTTCAGGTTATCCATCGTGCGTTACAGGAGACAGACATCTCCCCAAATGTTATACAATTAGTAGAGGATACCAGTCGTCAAACAGCCTCCGAGATGTTTAAGCTTAATGAGTATTTAGACGTGCTCATTCCTAGAGGGAGTGCGAATCTGATAAAAACAGTTGTCTCTAATGCAACTGTGCCTGTTTTAGAAACAGGAGCTGGGAATTGTCATATTTATATTGATGAGACAGCCGATCCAGAGATGGCTAAACAGATTGCAGTGAATGGGAAAACACAGAGACCTTCTGTATGTAATTCTACGGAGAGCTTTCTTGTACATGAAAAGTGGGCGGAATCCTATTTTAAGGATTTTGTTGAGGCTTTGCATGATCATGATGTAGAACTTCGTGGAGATCAAAAATCCACAAAATATGTGCCATCACTAAAACAAGGGACAGAAGAAGATTGGGGAACTGAGTATCTTGATTTTATTGCATCTGTAAAAATCGTAAAAGATGTTAAAGAAGCAGCTGAACACATTAATCAGTATGGAACGAAGCATTCAGAAGCAATCATTTCAGAAATTGAGGAGAATGTAGAAGCATTCTTTAAACGAGTAGACGCTGCCGCTCTGTATCATAATGCCTCTACTCGATTTACGGACGGAGAAGAGTTTGGATTTGGAGCAGAAATAGGCATCAGTACGCAAAAGTTACATGCCCGTGGACCAATGGGGTTACCTGCGCTAACTTCATCGACATATATTGTGCGGGGTACAGGTCAAATTAAATAATTGTAAGAGATCAGTATTTTGAACAAATTAATTAACGAATTGAAGCACACGTCCAGAAAAGGGCGTGTGCTTTTCATGTTCGGATGTATATCCGTGTAAAACCACACCCTTTCTTTTTAAAAAAATAAATTTAAATCCTATTCTTCTCTCCCGATATTAAAAAAGATTAACTTTTTATGAGAATGAAGTTGTAAGATTCTTATAGGTGTAACAACTTCATTTAACTGAAAAGATTATGAGGGGGTGATTATATGCAAAAGATATGTAAGATTAACGTTTCAAAAGAGGTAAAGATTAGCCTCTTTCTTCTATTAATACCATTTGTAATTTCATCTTTAATGGTTTGGCCAAATCAAGAAAACTTCGAAATGAAAGGGGACATAGCCTCTGTAAAAGAATTAGGGGTTAAGGGTAGTGTCCATTTTACGTATGTTAAGTATGGACAAACCGAAAGTTTGGCAGATAAATGGATGATTGCTTTTTCAAATCCAGATGCGGAATTTACACCGGTTTATGATAATAATGAAGCACAATCAGAAGAAGGAAATCAGATAGGCCCCACTAAAAAAGAAGTTATTTCAAATGCAGTGAGTTCTGCTGAAGATAAAGTTATACATAATTCTAAAGGGTTAATAGAAAGAGTATCTGAAATTCAAAATCTAGCTTCATCCTATGAAGGAAACTCATTTGGCTTAATGCTAGGTATCGGTTTAATAGAAGAAAAAAAGAACAAAGACTATTCTAGAAATCATACATACACAATTGCTGGTACAGGAACATTGGAGGAGGATTACAGAATAGGTTCTGTTGGGTCAATTCGGTTAAAACTCCTAACCGCAGAGGAGAACGGTGCAGATATATTCTTTGTTCCAAAAGATAGGGAGAAATATGGTGAATATAGTAATGAAACAGAGGCTTTTCGAGTCGTAGAAGAACAAGAACTTTCCTTAAAAGTGGTGCCTGTTTCTAGGTTACAAGATGCCATTTATTATTTGGAATATAAACTATAATGAAATGAAGGTGAAAACATGAAACTTAAATCAAAGTCTGTCGGTAAAATTTTGAATATTTTCTTATGGGTAGCTCTTGTGATCAATGCAGTTGTTCTTGGCAACCTCGTGGTAGCACAATTTATAGGGATAGGACAAAACTTTATTCGTTTTGATCAATTTGCAACTATTCTATTAATGGGCGTTATGATTTTGGCATCATTTATATATCTTTTTTGGATTTTTAAAGTTCATCAAGATTTAAAAAGCTTAGATGAAAATTATCCGAACACCCCATGGGGGGCGATAAGAAGAATTGTCATTCCATTTTATAATATTTACGGGCTGTGGAATGTGTATTCTACAATGGAGAAAGACTTTAAATTGAGTGAATCGACTCATAAACTAGGCTCAACTCTGAATACCTTGGTTCCTATTTATTTTATCTTGTTGTTTGTTACACGTGGCTTCAATAATTATATTACAGATACATCACTAAATGAGATTTCTAACGTAATATGGTTTCTCTCTTATTCTTTTGACTTTGTACTAGTCATTATATTTATTTTTATGCGCAATATTGTCTCGAATGGATTAATGATACGTTCCGAAGAAAAATCTGTAGAAGAAGAGGAAGAAAACTTAGAAGAAGAAGTAGCTACTACACTATAACATTTAAAAGACCTAATTCCTCACAATAAAGTACATGGATGGATTAGGTCTTTTTTTTGCTTTAGACAGATATAATAGTTATTCCATATAAGGGCCATTATGTTGAAGACTCGAATTCGAGATAATGTGAAGGAAAAAGAAAATTTAATACTTTAGATAATGGTAAATTCTATTAACAATCGAAGAAATAAAATTAGAGGTACTTGTTTTTTCAGTACATCTTATTATGGTTAAATTTAATTATAAATCCATTTTAATCCTATAAATGAAAAAATTTTGTATTTCATTAAGAAATTGGTCCATTTTACAATATGGTATCAGAGAGGTTACATAACTTGTAATCTTTTTAATATTTGTAACACAACAACAAGGAGGAAACATCTTGAGAAGTTTTAGGAAGTTCATAAGCTTATTTATGATCATTGCTTTACTGGTTCAATACATACCAAATCAAGTATTGGCAGAAAGCAATATTGTAGAGCCACCACATGATACGACTATGGAGGACCAAAATAAAAAATCCGATATTGTCGGTGAAATCCAAGAAAAGCGGAAAAAAAATGTTAAACACTTTTTAAAAGAAGATTTAACTTATGAAGCCGCTGTTTATAAAAAACCCGTTCACTATAAAAAAAACGGAGAATGGAAAGATATTGATAACTCTTTAGAAGAAGTTATAAATTCAAACAATAAAACCGTTTTTATAAACAAACAAAATGATTATAAAGTTCACTTAGCTAATAATTCAAATGCGAATAAGTTAGTAACGATCAAAAAAGATGGCTACGAAGTGTCCTGGTCATTGAACAATACACAAAAAGTAAAAGCATCAGTAAGACCGGATGATCAGGAACTATTAGATAGTCTAGATAAGAATGAACGTAGTAAAACCCTCACAAATCTTAAATCTATTGTTGATTATAAGGAGATTTTACCCAATGTTGATCTCTCCTATGAGGTGTTACCGGAGAGCGTAAAAGAAAATATTATTCTACAAAAACCTGTAGATTCTCCTGAGTTTTCCTTTACTTTAAACTCAAAAGGTCTGATCGCAAAACTAAAAGAAGATAATACGATTATGTTCTTTGATGAAACACAACCTAATACTAAAATATTCGAAATGGAAGCCCCTTTTATGTATGATGCTACGGGAGCTTTATCTAAAGATATATCGGTAGATTTAACTCAAAATAAAAAATATGAATACCAATTAACGGTTACACCGAGTCATGAATGGTTATCCGACAGCTCAAGAGAATATCCAGTAACGATTGATCCAACATTAAGTACATCCTTAGATCCAACCAAAATTTATGATAACCATGTTTCAGAGGGTTATCCAAACACCAATTATATCACGAGTGTGATTAATAAAACGGGATATGGATCTTCTTCAGGACGAAATCGAACATTTGTAAAGTTTGACCTGCCAGAATTAAGTACCGGTAACTATATCACTAAGGCTTATTTCCGTTTATTCCCTTATTCCTATAAAAATACTGGTGCTCAAGTAAATGTGCATAAGGTTAAGGAAGCCTGGGATACCAATACCATTACATGGGCAAATCAACCACAATATAATTCTTCGGTTGTGGATTATCAGATGATTGATGGGGATGATTACTACGATTGGGATATCACAGAAATTGCTCAAGAGTGGTATAGCTCGAGTAATAATAATGGGTTGATGCTCAAAAATAAAGATGAGAATGCTAATTATACAGACTATTATTCATCTGATACATCATCCACGTATGAAAACCTCCGTCCGCAAGCCGTATTTCAATATCAGAACAATTCAGGTTTAGAAAATTATTGGACATTCCATGCTCATGGAGTTGGCCGTTCTGGTACGGGGTATATCAATGATGCTAATGGAAACTTGGTTTTTATTCGAGATGATATGTCCTACAGCAGTGAAAGAATGCCAGTGAGCATTAAGCACGTCTACAATAGTAACGATAAACAAAAGTATATAGGGTATGGACCAGGATGGCGTTTAAACTTAACGCAAACTGTTGAATATCAAGAGATTGATAACACAAGTTATTATGTCTATACAGATGAAAATGGTACAAAGCACTATTTAAAAAAAGAGTCAACGAATACCTACAAAGATGAAACGGGCTTGAACTTAACGTTAACGGTTGACTCTGCATCTACAGATAAACGTTATGTAATTGAAGATAAGAAAGATAATCAACTTAGCTTTAATTCAAACGGAAAATTATCCTATATTGATGATCCTGATGGAAATACCATTAATCTACTATATAGTAATTCAAGGTTATCCGAAGTACAAGCAGGGGTTAACCATACGTTCACATTAAACTACTACTCAAATAATCAATTAAAATCCATTACTGATGAAAACAACAGAGTAACCACTATTGATTACGCAAGCAATAGTCTAACCATTACTTCCCCGGATGGGAAGGCAGCAACCTACAAGTACGATAGTCAAAACAATTTGGATTATGTAAAAAATGCAGATGGGTATCAAATGGATTATTCGTATTATAATGCCAGCCCATATCGTGTTAAAAAGATCGAAGAAAAGCACGTTGATTCTTCAGGTGAAGCATTAGGGAAATATTTGAACATCGAATACCAAGAAAACCAAACTGTATTTACAGACTATAGAAATAAGCAAAACATCTATCAGTTCAATGATTATGGAAACACTGTTTCTATTCAAAACGATCGTGGGTATGCAAAGTATTTCGATTATAATGAAACTCCTGGTGTAAACAAAAATAAGTTAACAAATCAATCTCAACTACAGAGATTATCCATGAATCATATAATGAATCATAATATTGAACAAGATGGAAATTGGGATGCACTTAGCTGGAGTGGATCAACAGCTAACTTAAGCTTATCATCTGAGGATAGTTATATTGGAAACCGTTCTTTGAAAATTGAAAAAACGAATCAAACGTCACGTCACTATTATTCACAAGCTGTAACTCTAGAAAAAGGAAAAACCTATACCTTCTCTGGATATGTGAAAACAGAGAATATGACTGAACTTAATAATAAAGGTGCTGCATTACTTGTTTCGTACCAAGATGATAATGGAAATTCGTTGGATAAAGAAGGCCAGTTTATCAATGGTACAAATGATTGGAAACGATACGAAGTGACCTTTACTTTGTCGGAGAATGCAGCCAGTAATACGGTAAATGTTCGGCCAACGGTAATGCAAGAATCCGGTGTAGCTTATTTTGATGCTCTACAAATAGAAGAAGGGCATACGTCAAACCGTTATAACCTAATAGAAAATACAGATGTATCAGAAGGAAGTTACTGGACGGAGAACAGTGATAATGGTACTGAGGATCAGTTGAAATCATTAAAGGATACAGGTGAGCCATTACCTCCTGAACCACTAGATGAAAGTGTATATCAGGTTAAAGGTGAACACGATAAAAGTAAATTTATCTCTCAAACCGTTAATGTATCAGGTGAAAAAGATGATGTATTCGTATTTGGCGGCTGGGCAAAAGGAGATTCAGTACCGTTAGATGGAAGACGTTTCTCTTTAGAAGTTGGTGTTAAGCTTACTGACGGAACGTATCAATGGAAGCGAGTAAACTTTAATCAAGATTCACCACAATGGCAGTACCTCTCAGGTAAAGTAATTACAGACGCTGCTTACCAATCGGTGACATTATATGCGGAGTATTACAACAATGAAAACACGGCTTACTTCGATGGGTTACAGTTGTACCGTGAACCTTTCAGTACAAGCTATGAGTATAACGATGAAGACGGAAATATTCAGTCAACCAAAGACTTAAATAAAGAAAAATCAGAATTTAAATTTAATGGAAATAATGATTTAATCGAGTCGGTTGATCCGAAAGGTAGTAAGTTTGAATATGAGTATGATAATGATGGGAAGCACCACCTTGAAAGTGCAGCATCTGCGACAAATGTGAAGTATTCCTTTCAGTACGACAGTAATGGAAATGCAACAAAGTCAACAGTGGGTGATGACTTTCTCTATAAAAGATCATACACCTCATACAGCCAGAGTGGTCACTATCTAACAAGTTTAGCTAACCCAACTGGTAACTCCTATACGTTCAATTGGAATGAGTCTGCTGATGAGTTAGATCAAGAAACTGATCCTAAAGGAAATATAAAAGAATATTATTATGACGATAGTAGCCGAATTACAAGTGTAACAAAAGGTGATGCAAGTAATACGTACACATACGAAAACGATCGTATTAAAACGGTTGCTCATAACACGGGTGTCGATTCTTCGGATGTCACGTACACATTCTCTTATGATCAATTTGGAAACAAAACCAACGTAAAAGTTGGTAATCAAACACTTGTAACAAAGAACTATGAACAGTACACGGACGCAAATGGGAATGTGATTCATACTGGTAGGCTAGAAAGTACTGAGTATCAAAGAGATGTTGGGGTAACTGATACCATTAGCTATCAATATAACGCTGATAATCAAGTGACCGACCTTTCTTTAAATGGAGTCAGCCAATATCAGTACTTTTACAACCGTTCTGGATTACTCGGCTATCACAAAGACTTAGTTAATGATCGTAACTATCATTACTACTATGATCTTTCGAATCGTTTGAGCCGTGTAACAACGAGTGATGGGTTCAGTAAGTTCTACGAGTATGGCAAGAATAATCAACTCGAAACATTTACAGAAGTAACGTCATCAAATGATAGTTATCAAACATCCTATCGTTATGACAGAGATAACAGAGAAAAGAATGTTTCCTTTACGCGCTTACCAGGTTTTGAAGATACGGAATACTTCCAATTAAATGGAGGCTTAAAAGGTTCTAAAGGAACAAATCCAAAGAGTCATGAGGATACGTATGAAAAAGATACGAATGGAAAGCCTGTTTTAGCTGCTTATGAAACAACAACAAACTTATTAGACAACCCTTCTTTTGAAGAGGCAACGTCATTAAGTAGCTGGTCTACTACAGATTGGGATGGATCTACTGGTGTTTGGCGTGCTGTAAACGATGGTGTTGATGGTGGAACAAGTCTTGAAAACGTGGACAGTGACAACCTCACAGATGGAAGTACGACCAACTCTGTAGCTAGTCAAGACTATGTATTTTCATCTGAGACCACTTCTTCTAGAGTATTTACTTTAAGTGCGCAAGCTAAGAGAATAGGAAGTACCCAGCCAAAACTATCTGTACAGGCATATGATTCTGCTGGAAACCTGATTTCTGGTTCCTATAGCATCGTCAAGAAGAACATTCCGGAACATGAGTGGACGAAAATTTCAGAGTCCTTTACGATTCCGAATGGCACTAAAAGAATAAAAGTCATGGTTCGTACAAGTGTCAAAGACAATGACATTGTTCGATTTGATAATATCCAATTTGAAGAAAGTCCTTTCTCAAAACCATTTACGAAAAACACATCATCTAAACCTTCTGTTCAGTATGACTTAGGGATTAGTGATGATGCTGGATCCATGTCAATGTGGTTTAAAACGTCTGAACAAGGAACAAAACGTACAATTCTCTCCAATAAGGATAGCAGCAATGGTCAACTGAATATCATTGTTGATTCAGATGATAAGGTGAAAGTGACGACTGAAGACACAGCTGGTGCGATTACACCTATCGTAACAGGAACAGAAACGATCCAACCGGACCAATGGTATTTTGTTACGGTGAAATGGATCAATACAAGTTCAACACTTGATACAACGTTGTTTGTAAATGATGTAAGTTATACTGGAAGTACAAGTGACTTTAAGGATTTTTCCGGTGGAATAACAACGTTAGGAAGTAACGAGAACAGTGAGAACATTTTAAATGGTCATCTGGAGCAATTCACGTACTCTGATCTTGTATTATCGAATACCTCTGTCCAAGAGATTTATAACAAGGGTCGAGTAAATACTGTTCATTCTAAATATGATCAAATCGGTCGTTTATCATCAAAAACTGTTGACACAGGAAAAGCTGAGTTTAAAACAACGTACACCTATAAGCAAGGAGGATATGGTGCATCCTCAACCACAACATTAATCGATACGCTTAATGTAGGTGGAACTCCCATCACTTATGGTTATGACGCGAATGGGAACATTATCAGCATCACAAAAAACGGACAAACGGTTTCGTATGAGTATAACGGACTTAATGAATTAACTCGTGAAAATAATGAGATGCTAAACCAAACTGTCATTTACTATTATGATGATGGTGGGAATATTCTTGCGAAAGAGATTTATGATTACACCACAGCTTCAAGATCTAATTTAGGTTTGCCAAATAGAACCATTGATTATCAGTATGGGAAAAGCAATTGGAAGGATAAGCTGACTCAATTTGATGGAAAGGATATTTCTTACGATTCGATTGGAAATCCATTGTCCTATGATGGTTACAGTTATAGTTGGACATTTGGAGACCAACTTCAATCCATCACAGGCAATGGAGTCGATCTATCCTTTAAGTATAATGATTCCGGCATTCGTACCGAGAAAAAGTCAGAGTCGGATGGTGTAACGACAACGACTAAGTATCGCCTAGAAGGAAATAAAGTCACGTATCAGACTGATGGTACAGACGAGATGTATTTCACTTATGATTCCTCTGGTGAGCTCATCAGTATGAATTTGAACAATGAGGATTACTATTACGTTAGAAATGCTCAAGGGGATATCATTGGAATCATAGATAAATCCGGGACAAGAGTAGTTACGTATCAATATGATACGTGGGGCAAAATCGTTTCAATTACCGGATCTAAAGCTGACACAGTTGGGAAAAAGAACCCATACCGTTATCGGGGTTATCGTTATGATTCCGAAACAGGACTATATTACCTGAATGCAAGGTATTATAATCCTGATTGGGGACGCTTCTTGAATACGGATAGTTATGGCGGTTCAACAGGTGAAATCCTTTCACATAATTCATATGCTTATACTGCCAATAACCCTATTAATCGACATGATCCTTCAGGCTATATATATTATAATAACAGGCATGGAATGAGTGGAGGAGGGGGTTATGGTAGTAACACTGGTTTAAGGGTGTTAAATAGTTCCCCACGAACTACTAAGAAAGCAAATTCAGGGAAAATGTATAAATTACAAACTTCTGAAACCTCAACCCCAATTAATGCCAAGAAACTTTACACACGTCCTTCTGATATGTTTAAAAAGAATAACAATAGGCTGGATTGGAGTATTAAGAAAAAAGGTACTGGTGAAACAAGAGTAGAACATTTGAAGAAGCATGGTAAAAATGATTTGACGAAAAAGGATCATGGTGTTTTTTATGGTAATCCAGTGAAAAAAGTAGAAGATGCCTTTTCAAATAAAGGAAGTTTAGCGCCTGTAAGACAGAAAACAGTAGATATATATAATATTCCTTATCCTAATGCTGGTTATGCTGGAGGATATGCTGGTGGAGGGCAAAACCTTAATAATATTACCATCATATTAAAAAGAGGAACAAATAAAATTATAACCGGCTATCCATCAGGACCATAAAAAAAATGGAGGTTAACGACATGAGCAAAGAGTATAATTATAAAGTTGAGTGGTGCCCTATCTGTGAACAAGGTTGGGTGGAAATAATGAAAGATCAGGAAAGTAACAAGTTAATTTTAATTTGTAGCGAGTGTGAAAATGAGTGGGAAAATCCAGAATATATTATTGTTTCTAGTGAGAAAGTACATTTAAGCGAAAATATTAGTACTCCAACATTTAAAGAAGTAAAAGAAAAGGGTTGGCAAAAATATATTATTAGTTAAATTTATGTAGGTGGGAGTGACTCCCCACCTACATTTGCCCAAATTTGGCTACAAGAACATGCTTTACGTTACGTTAACCATTAAATAATGCACTGATGAAAATAGGGACACTAGGGGAAAGGTTCATCGTCCCTTAGTGTATCTAAGTAAATGGCATGAGCAGAGTCTAATCATCTCCCACAAAAGGATAAATTTTTTTAGCTTCAGTATTTTTCTAAGTGATAAAAAGTGGGGACTTATATAGAAATCTGAGGGACAATTTGTCCCTAAAGTAATATAATCTTCAAGTAACGGGTTATGTTAGTTGAAGATTATATTTGTAATTTATCTTGAATTCAAATATTCAGTAAACGGGCGCAAACGTGGAACAAGGTGTTTGCGCCTTTTTTTATTGAAACTAGTAGAACAACTAACCTCTAAAATGAATGGATAATTATGTTAAACTTAAGTTGGGTATTTATATAGTGAATATTTTTATGAGGGGGATTTATACTGAAGCAGTTACTTTTAATTTGTGTATTGGTTACAGTACTTTCAGTTTTATTTGGTTGTTCGTCAGGAGATAACTCATCACAAATAATTTCACAAAACCTTGTTCACTTAAGTAATGGAACACCAAAAGAGGCACGGGAATATTTTGAAAGCAAGATTAAACAGGGGGATGGCGGATTACATTCTTTCGATTTTGAGGGAAAAACTTATTTAATGTTATTAGAACAGAATAGGATGATTAGTACAATTAAGGAATTTCCTGACCACGTTAGTGTTGGTACAACTTTTAATCCAGCATCGCCAGAGGGTGAAGGTACATATAATGGGGAAAATGAAATTCAACATATTCTATATATTACTGTTATTGATGAAATCAATAAGCCATTAGGAATTTTCAGGGAAGAAAACTCAGAAAAAGTAGAATAGTGGCTATTTAAAAGGACTATAGTATCTCGGAATCAAGACTTCAGCAATCGGGCGCTAAACTGGAATAAGAGATATTCTCACTTCCCCTTTGATCATAGAAAAACATTTTTATGCTCATTTATTGAAAATTATGTAAATAAACGATACAATAACGTAATATTTATCTTTAGCTATTTAGGGGGAAGAGAAGTGAGTACAAATATTTACTTTACAAGGCATGGAGAAACTATTTGGAATACAAATAAACTAATGCAAGGTTGGAAAGATTCTCCTCTAACTGACAAAGGCATTAAACAAGCACACCAATTATCTGAGAGGTTATCAGATATTCATTTGAACGCTGTTTATTCAAGTACAAGCAAAAGGGCAATTGATACAGCTGAAATTATAAAGGGAGATAGGCCATTTGAAATAGTAAAATTAGATTCATTAAGGGAAATTTCTTTTGGTAATTGGGAAGGTAAAACTTTTGAAGAAAATAAGGAGGAATCTCCAGAAGAATGGAGGGCATTTTGGGAGACTCCACACCTCTTTACAAATAATTCAGTTGAATCATTTGTTAAAGTACAAGAAAGAATGGTAAATATTTTTAAAGAAATAGTGGAACAACATCCTTTTCAAGATATTTGCATCGTATCCCATTCAATTGCACTTAACCTTTTAATGAACTACATAGAAAAGACACCACTTAAAGAATTATGGTCAACTCCACCAATACCTTCAACAAGTTTAACTTTGATAAAAGCAAACACTAACTATTATGAAATTTTATATAAGTACGATACCTCTCATATGGTTGAAACAATATAAAATAAATGTATAAAGTTAAAGTTATCTCGAATTCAAGTCATCAGTAAACGGGCGCAAATCTGGAATAAGATTGTGCTCTCTTTTTTTATTGAATGTATAATTACAGATTATTAATTGGGTATTTATGTTAAAATTTTAATTAGATTATGTAGAAGTGTATTTAAGCTAACGGGCAGTAGTTTGTAAAAAATAGATATTAAATCCACTGGAGGAGATAAAATGCCCAAGTTTCATAAAGTTTATTTGATCATAACTATATTTATTATAGTGATTTTATTGTCACCATTTATTTATCTAGAAGTGAATAAAAATATTTATGAAAATAGGGTAACTAATTACCTCCTTGAAGAACGAGGATATAACGCCGAAGAAATAGCGTCAGTCGAAGGTGTTTTTGGATTTAAAATGCCTAAATTTTATACAACAGTCACTTTCGAAGATGAGCCATATGTTAAATACACTTATTTTGCTCACAATGAGGTATTGCAATTTAACTACGAAATTATAGACGAAGAACACGAAGGGATAACTAAAGAAGACTTAAAAAATTATGACCCAAGTGGTTGATTGGTTCTTAATATATTACATTTTATTCAAGTATCAGGTCGGTTGTTAGTCGAAGTCATATGTGTAATTTATCTCGAGTTCAAATATTCAGTAAACGGGCGCGCGAACATGGAATAAAGATGTTCGCACTCTATTTCTAGAATGCAGCATTAGCTGAAGTTATGACATTGTATTATTAATACATATTTACGAGGGGGGGAAGAAATGATTGACCATAATAAAAGAATGCTTAAATGGGAAAGAACAAGAAAAGTTAGGAAATGGAAATATGTTACATTCGGAACGATGGCATCAGCAGTAGTATGTTTTATAACCCTCCTTGTTTTAAGCTTTTTGTTTAAAGATGAGCTAAGACTAACATATTACATTTTCCAGTCAATCATTGTAGGTTTGTCTGCTACCATTACTTCATGGTTAGTAGGTGAAAGAAGGTATAAAAGATTGATGAATAGCGATCGTCACTAATCAATAACAGGTCTATATAGAAAAATTATTTTGCATATTATCTTGGTTTCGAGATTTCAGCAATCGGGCGCAAACCTGGAATAAAGGTTGTGCCCTTTATTTTTTTCTTAATCATATAATTACGGGTTATTATTTGGTAACTTATGTTAAAATTTTAATTAGATTGTGAAGAAGTACACTTAAACTAACGCGGCAGAAGAGTTGAAAAAGTGAAGTTAGTGTTTAAGGAGCTGAAGTAAGCGAGTGAGCTATGAAAAGGACATTCAAAAGCAATTTTATAAAATTTATAAAGAGCTAATTACCGTTTCGGAATTCGAAGAATGGCTTTATAATACACCAGAAATAGAAAAGGTTTATGGTCATGACTTTTACTTTAACCTACTTGATTTGAATTATAGAAGTAGGCACATTAAAAACGAATTAGAGAAAGTTATTGAAATTAAAATTCCATTTGGTGAGTTTGAACAAATGAGGATTGTTTCATTATTAGAAAATATAATTTATGAAAAAGGTGATTTAGTAGAGGTTTTAGAGCAGGTATATGACGATTATTGCAAAGGATATTCATTTCTTCGATATTTAGGACTTAATTATATTACTGGAATTGATAATCTTCCTAAAAAGAGAGAGATGTTAAAGAATATTAAACCTAAGATAGTTAATGAAGCAAGGAGATTGTTATCATTTTTTCAGCATGGGCTGTTAAAAATAACTGATGAAAATGAATATGACGATTATCGTACAGAAAAAGAGAAGGTAGAAATAAATAATATTGAAAAAATGTTTAATGACTAAATCGTTGTTGAGCTAACGGGTGCTTTCGTATTATAAGGTTAACCAGTTTTTACTGGTTGACCTTTTTTATATAGGACCTATTATATCAGTAGCCAGGGTAGGACGAACGGGTGCGTGGGACACTGATCCCGTCAACTAAACTGTCCGCCCCCTACTCATAGAAACATGTTTGAGGCTGGTTGAGACAACGATCTCGAATAACAAGCGAAGCTATGATACTAGGAGATGGATTAGGGGTTACTGGTAAGTAAACAGGAGAGGAAGAGATAGAAATGAATCCAGTAATTGGTCTGGATGTTTCAAAAGGGGAAAGTGAAGTTCAAGCCTTTCTAGATAAGAGAAAACCTTATAAAAAAAGCTTTAGTGTACTGCATAACAATAAAGGACTGGAGACTCTACTCCACTTTATGTCAGAGATTGAAGAAGAAACCGGAGTTAGACCAACAGTAATTTTCGAATCGACAGGACATTATCACACATCAATTGTTCAGTTCCTAGAGGAGAATAATTATCTGTATATTATGGTTAATCCTTTATTATCCTATCAAGCAAAAAAATCTAGTTTAAGGAAAGTCAAAACTGATGCGGTAGATGCTTTTAATTTATGTGAGCTTTTCTATAA